>NZ_DJHW01000103.1:0-53587 GCF_002433295.1 Pseudoalteromonas sp. UBA6610
TCAGCTTAACTGACTGGCATTAGCGTTTACGCTGCTTTATTACGCTATTTGCCAACGCAGATGCCTAATGGCTTTGCTCACATACTTTGTTTGTGATTTCAGTTTTGCGTTGAAATGGCTTTGCATACATAGCTAAAACAAGTGGCTTTAGCTCTTCTGGCACTAAGGCTAAACGCTGCTCAAAAGTGGCGGTATCGGGCTCATCAATAACTGCTTGCTTGCACCCACCGGCAATGTAATTTCCTGGGTGTAAGTAAAAAGACTCAACAATGTGCTTATCAATTGTTTGCGCCAGCTCATCAGCATCATCGCAACCGCTTTCAACCGGTTGTCCAAATGCTAAATGCACATGCCCTTTAGCAGAGCTAAATCCTTCAACAATACTTGCTATGTCTTCGCCTGCTGATTTTACGTATTCACCGTGCTGCTGTTTATGATAAAGCTCTTTTGCTTTAGAAATTGCACAAGGCTCATACTGATAAGAAATAGACACCGGAACAATTTTTAACTCTTTAATGTACTCGCCAAATTCTTTCTTTTGTTTACGACCATTAAGTTGCAGCATTTTTAAAAGCGCCGGATCTGTTTGATCAAAGCCGTCTTTTGCACGCCCTTCTTTTTGCGCAATCCAAATAGAATTTCCTGCTGTTAACGAGTCATAAATATACGACGACAACTGCGTAAGCGCCTTAAGCATCTCTTTAGGTGCTTTGGCTGAGCGCTTAACGATAAAGCTTTTATTTAAACGCATCAGCTCGGTTATATACGGTATTTGCAATAAGTTATCACCAATTGCTATACGCACCGTCTTCATTTTATATTGATACAAACCCCAATTAACAAGTGCAGGGTCCAGCACTATGTCGCGGTGGTTTGATATAAATAAATACGCCTGCTGCGGGTCTAATTTGTCTAAACCCGAAAAGGTAACTTTTGAGGTAGTGCGTTTTATAAGTTTATCTAAATACTTTGCAACTTCGTTTTGTACATCTTCAACGCTCGTAAATTTACCCCATTTTTTTCGTAACTGGCTTCTCACCAGTGTACGAGCAATAAAAGGCATAGCGGATATAAAGCGCGGTAAGTTGTACTTTGCTATTACATCTATAAACGCATTATCGTTAATTAAACGCGCTAGCGAGGCCGCAACTTCATCGTCGTTGTAAGGTCTTATGTCTGCGTACTTATCTTCTAATTCACTCATTACTGCATCTACAATGTTAAAAAAACGGCACGCAAAACGTACCGTTTATATATAATTTTGATTATAACTCAGCCACTCTTAAATAAGAAATAGCCATTTGGTTATGCTTATTTGCGAGCCATTTCAGTCTATGACCACACAAAAAGGGGTTGGTGCATTGTTTTTTAGTTTTATCAACGTTAATAAGGCTTGTTGACCTTTCACAGGAAAGTGAGTTCAACCTCAATTGATAAACAGGCCCCAGCGATATAGCCCGCTAAAATATCATGTTATTTATATTTGAGTGGGCAGACCAGCCAATTTAAACTTTTATCAGCAACCTGACTTTTTGTACTAAGCATTTGGTAGTAATAGCATTAACAAAGGTGTGTATTCGTAGTACCTTAAACGCTCTTGCCATTTTACGGTACGCATTTAGATAGGACACACAATGAAAATCACCATTCTCGATAACGCTACTTTAGCTAAAACCTCGTTAACTTGCATTGAAGAACTAGGTGAGCTAACTACTTACGAACTTACGTCACCTGAGCAAGTTGTTGCTCACAGCCAAGGCGCGGACGTCCTTATTACCAACAAGGTTGTGCTAAATCGCGATACGATAAGCCAACTTAAAACGCTTAAGCTTATTTGTGTAAGTGCAACAGGCACTAATAATGTTGATTTAAACGCCGCTGAAGAATTTGGTATTGCCGTTACCAACGTAGCAGGCTACTCAACCCCTTCGGTTGTACAGCACACGTTTTCGTTAGTGACTAATTTATTAGGTAATACACACCGCTACCAGCGCGACTGCCAGCAAGGCGCTTGGCAAAAAAGTGAGATGTTTTGCAGATTAGATTACAGCTTTAATGATTTACAAGGTAAAACATTTGCCATTATAGGTGGCGGAACGCTAGGTAAAGGTGTGGCGACAGTAGCGCAAGCTTTTGGAGCCAATGTAGTGGTTGCAGAGCGTAAAGGCGCCTCTTGTAGAGAAGGCCGTACACCTTTTGAAGAAGTATTAAAAACCGCTGATATAATTAGCGTGCACTGCCCGCTTACTGATGAAACACGTGATTTAATTTCGTTAGATGAGCTAAAAATGATGAAACCCAGCAGTATTATTATCAATACCGCCCGTGGTGGCATTATAAATGAAGCCGACTTAGCCACAGCCCTAGAGCAAAATTTAATTGCCGGTGCGGGAGTGGATGTACTTACTAAAGAGCCGGCAGAGCCTTCTAACCCGCTAGCTAATTACACAGGCGAAAACTTGCTTCTTACACCTCACATTGCATGGGCCAGCACAGAGTCTATCGTGCGCTTAATTAATGAGGTAAGTCTAAATATTGCAGCCTTTACTAACGGCGAGTCTCGTAACCGCTTGGTATAATAGCAATTTGCAATAATAATTAGCGCATTGAGGCTAGGTTTTACCTGCCTCAAAGTCGCTCATCCTATTTAGTAAATAGCTGTAACGTGTTTTCGCTATGCTAAATAAACGCAGGCTAGCTTAATCGTTAAAAAACCTAAAAAGTGGCTGTTTTTGCTAATGATTTTTATAATTAATCACTTAAAAACAGCCATCACAATCTAACCCTATGAATTTTATAACTTTGTTATATTGGCCTATTACTTGCTCCTGATAAGTAAATAATTAAATTAAAACTCATCAAGGACTATAACAATGAAAAAATCACTTTTAGCTGCTGCACTTATTGCTCCGTTTTTAACAGGCTGTGTTATTGCCGTATCAGATGGCGAAGCAGAAACGCACTGGGCAGGTAACGACTCATCAAGCTGGCAACATCAGCATAAAAAAAACCGCGAAGCGATTGCAGATTTAACAATGGATAGCAGCTACCAATCTGTTTTAGCGCAATTAAAAACGCCAAACTTTACCGAGCTATTGAAAAAAGACGATGATGTGTATCAGGTACTGTTTTACGTGACTAACAGCATTCACTCTGATGGCAAAACAACAAAAGATGAATGCACGCCATTGGTATTTAAAAATGATAAATTGGTGGGTATTGGTGAAAGCGCACTGGGCATGATCACAAAATAATCGCTAGTAGCGTAAAGCAGCCCTACTTGGTAATAACATTAACGTGTGGGGCCGATTTAAATAACGCTTTAATATAAACACAGCCACATTATAAGTTAAGCGCAACCACCTGATCTCGCCCTGCATCTTTTGCGGCATATAGCCCTAGGTCAGCTTGTTCGAGTAAGGCTTGTTCGGCACTTGCATTGCCGTTTTCCATACTGGCAATGCCAATACTGATTGTTATGTGATCTGCATTTAACGAAGCTTTGTGCTCTATATTGAGGCTGTTTACTGCTTTTCTTAACTTTTGGGCAAATGCTAATGCCTGTTGTTTATTAACATCGGGTAATACCGCAGCAAACTCTTCTCCCCCGTAGCGGGCAATAAAGTCAGTACTACGCTCACATTGCGCTGCTAACGCCTGGGCAACCTGCTTTAAACACTCATCCCCCGCTCGGTGGCCATAGCAATCGTTGTAACGCTTAAAGTGATCTATATCCATTAATAAAACAGACAAACACGAGCCATTACGTTTACTTCTGCGCCATTCACGAGAGAGGTTTTCATCTAAATAACGCCTGTTGGGTATTTCCGTTAAACCATCAATTGAGGCAAGCATTTCTAACAAATCATTTTTTTGCTTGATCAGTAATTGGTTGCGTACCCTCACTTTGACTATAGACGCATTAAAGGGTTTAGTGATGTAATCCATTGCACCTAACTCAAGGCCTTTTGCTTCATCGGTGTGGCTATTATTAGCCGATATAAACACAATAGGAATAGACTGAGTAATAGGGTTTTCTTTAAGCTGTACAAGCACTTCATAACCATCAATGCCTGGCATCACCACATCTAAAATAATTAAATCGACCTGATTAGATTTAATAAAGGTGAGCGCTTTTTCGCCGCTTTCGACTAAAAATACGTCATGCTCCGTGCCCAGTGTTTTTTCAAGCACCAGCCGGTTAAGGGGATCATCATCCACAATCAGTATTTTAGCTTTTTTCGACATCCCGTCCCCCTAAGGTTTCAATAAATATAATCACTTGCTTTAGCTGAATGATTAGCTCTTTTAAAGTGTGCTGAAGCGGCTCGTTAGTTGTTTTAAGGTGCGTTTCACATTGTTTTGCACACAATGAAAGCCTAATAAAACCTAAGTTACCCGCCACGCCTTTAATGCTATGCACTAAGCGTACCACTTCATCTCGCTGGGTGTTTTCTTCAATTTGTTCTAACTGCGTTTCACACAGCTTCGCAAACTTTCCGACCATGGTTGCCAGTAAATTTTCATCAAAATTAAACTGGGTGAGCGCAAAGCTTTGGTCATAAAACTTAGGTTTTATAAAGTCTACGTCTCTAATTGCATCTAACAGCACAGCTGCAACCACAGGTTTAGTTAAATGCTTATTCATGCCGCTACTAAGTGAGCGCTCAACATCTGCAGGTTCACAATGTGCTGTTAAAGCAAAAATAGGCAGCTGGCGCGCGTCAAACTGTTGGCGAATCAATTGCGTTGCTTGGCAACCATCAATATGCGGCATTTGCACGTCCATCAAAATTAAATCTGGTTTTAATATTTGTAGCAGCTCTATTGCATCTGGCGCATTGGTAACCGTTATTACATTTATATGGGCCTGTTTTAGCACACTGCTAATAATGTCTAAATTAAGCGGGTTATCATCAACCGCCATAATAAGTAGACCCGATATATCTTTTTTTACTTCTTCATTATTTTCAGCGGCTTTAGGTGGCTCTGCCCCCGCATTAGCATTTAAGCTAATCAAGCGCTGAGCTAACGCCGTAGCTTTAACATGTTGCGCGTTAATTTGCGTGGTACAAGGCAATGCTAAAGTGTGTTCGTGATTCACCACAACCACAGGGGATGAGTTGCCACTGAGCGTTTCGTGTATAGATTCAACCTTTAATAAATCGTTCAATGTGGTTTCATCAATAATCAGTTGCTGTGCATCAGCAAGCTTTATTGGGTAGCGAAGCGCCTCTTCTAAATCAATAGCTACCACTTGTGAGTAGGCATTAACCACTTCGTTTAGCTGTACAGTGTCATCGCTCACAATGGCTAACGTATTAGGTATAAATACACTATTTTTAGCCGTATCTACCGCAAGCGCTAGAGTAAAGAAAAACTCACATCCACGGCCTTTGTCGCTATTAATTGCAATTTCGCCGCCCATTAAGGCTACACCATGTTTAACTATAGCAAGTCCAAGCCCGACCCCTTGGTGAATACGCGTAGAGGATTCATCGCCTTGAGTAAAAGCATCAAACAGTCGTCGTTGGTCAGCTTTAGCAATACCTACACCACTGTCTATTACGTGAAAACAAATACGTTGCTGATCTAAAACGTCATTTTCTTCAAGCACCATTTTTAAGGTAATACTGCCTTTATTAGTAAACTTAACGGCATTGGTAAGTAAGTTACCTAATATTTGTTGCAAACGTATTGAATCCCCCACCAGCGCGGGGTTAATGAGTGGATCTATTTCAATATTAAAGCTTAACCCTTTGTTTTGGCACAATGGCGCTGTTAAGCTCTCGCAAATATCAATCAGTTCAACTAAGCAAAAAGGCACCGGTTTTATTTGCGCTTGCGAACTTTCTACTCGGGCAAAATCGAGCATTCTGTTTAGCATTAATAATAAGCTTTGAGCTGCGTTTTTAGCCTGCTTAGTTTGTTGCAGCTGCTTATTTTTTAAGCCTTGCTCTACTATCATATCTAACAGCCCTAACACAGCGTTAAGAGGGGTGCGGATCTCATGGCTTAGATTAGCAATAAAGCGGCTTTTAGCTATTGTTGCGCGTTCTGCGTCATGCTTAGCTTTAGTCAGCGCACTTACATCTTGAATATGAATAACATAATAAGAGGGATCACGGTTTTCATCCCACACCAGCGACACACTCAGCTGCAGCCAACTTGTTAGCTTTCCTTGTGAGAGCGTTAAATGATAAACCCGTTTTTTATCATCTAATAAGTGACAAAGCGCATTTTTTATTTCTTGCCACTGCGCCTCATCAAACAGCATTTTTAGTGGCTCACCAGTTAAAATATCTTGCTGTGAAAATAACTTACGAGCCGCTTTGTTAACTTGCAATATGGTGTGCTCAAGCGAAAGTAACACCACACTGTTTGCTGCAAACTCTATTGCACTTCTAAATTTAGATTCTGACGCTTTTAACGCCGATAGAGTTTGCTGCTGCTCAGTAATGTCTCGCCCAATTCCCATAGTGCCTAATAAGTGCTGGTGCTCGTTATAAAATGGGGCAATCGTTAATTGATACGATTTGTCGGTGCTATCTATGCGTTGCTCAATGCTACTTTTGGTTTGTAAAACTTGCTTTTCTAGTAGGCTTAACTGTAAATCGTCGCTGTCTAAATCTTCAATACGCTTACCGACGAGGATGGCTTGCTCTTTGCCTACATAGGCTTCAAATGCTTTATTACAACCTAAAAAAGAGCCATCAATATTTTTAAAGTAAATAAGATCAGGCACACTATTTAGCATGGTATTTAATAGCGCTAGGTGTCGCTCTTTTGCTTCGTAGCTGCGTTTTAGCTTTTGAGATTGCAACTGTAATTGCTCATCGAGTTCTTTATTAGCCTCTTGGAGCGACTCAACTAACTGTGCATTTTTATCAAATACATATTTAACGCGAGAAAACCAAGGCTGCCAATTTAAAGGAATGGGGTAATTGGAAAGCGCAGCTTTAGGGGCATCATTTTGTTCAAAATATTGCATTAAATGAGTCATAGGTCTAACAAAAATACGTTGGCTTAACCAAAAAAATACCGCAAACATTAAGCTTAAAAATAACGTTAAAAACGCAAACTCTAAAAGAACCTCATACCTAATTGGCGTGATCACTTTTATTTGCGGCTCATAAAAGGCGGCATGAATGGGCAGGTTCCCCATTGCTTGCATAAAAAACTGCGCATTTTTGTTATTAACTAAGTTTATTTTTTCATTGTTATGGGCTAATTCAGGCCAATAATCTTTTAGGGCTGTTGCTTCATTTAACTGCTTAACAGAGCTGGCTATTACTTGATGCGACTGGTTCATAAACACATATTCGCCTTCGCTTGGTGCCACCTTTTTAAGCCAGCTAGACATGGCCTCTAAATCGTATATTAAAATGATGTAGTCTGACGAATTAGGTTGTTTTTTACGGCCAATAGCAAAATAAGCGCTATCGCGTATTTTAACAATGGCGCTTGAGGTAAGCTGGCCAGGTATAAATGTGGGCTTAAAATTACCATTTAAAATTTTATTAAGCATAGTGCTTTGGCTTTTATTACGCCTTACCACATAGGCAAACCCCGAATCATCAACATAGGCAACAGCCGACAACGATTGCATAAGCGATAACGCGGTATTAAACGTTGGGCTTAGGGTTGTAGCTTGCTGCCATTGGATCAACGCACGGTTAGAAAAAGCAAACTGCCCTTTACCGACTATTTCGCCTTGGCGCTCGCTAAAGTGGCGGTAGTAGTAATTGTCGTATTGATTAATACCTTCTAGTAAGTTGCGATTGAACTGCTCAACACTAGGCTGCTGATACGATATAAAGGCATTGTCAAAAAAGTCGTTTACCGAGCTCATTATATGGCTAACTTGAGCCGACACTTGTTCAAAATCGGCTTGACGTTTTTCTATGGCGCGCTCAACTTTTATATTATACAAGTGCAAACACAGTAAAAATGCCACAAATAAGGGAACAAATAATGCTACAAATAAAGAGCGGTAATAGTCTTTTAGAGGTAAAAATTTCAACGTTTTGCCTAAGTTTTGGCCCGATAGTCAGCCACTAGACTATCGAGCCAAATTGTTCTGCGCAAGTTATAAATTTTCTTCTGCAAAGGAGGCTAAACGGCTGCGCACTACCCCGTTTAAATTAACTGTTGCACTGCCTTCAAAGTCTTTAAAACGCTCAACAATATAAGTAAGGCCGGAAGTAACGGGGGTTAAGTAGTTACTATCTATTTGCGCTAAATTACCGCTACAAATTAGTTTTGTTCCCTCGCCACAACGGGTAATAATAGTTTTAAGCTGAGATGCCGTTAAGTTTTGGCTCTCATCCAAAATTACCACTGCATTTTGAATACTACGCCCACGCATAAAGTTCACCGACTTAAACTGTACATTGGCTTTTTCCATTATGTAATTGCGACTCGAAATTGGGTTCTCGTCTCCTTTGTGAAGTACCTCTAAGGTGTCGGTAATTGCAGCTAGCCACGGCGCCATTTTTTCTTCTTCGGTACCGGGTAAAAAACCGATAGACTCAGCTATTTCGGGGGTATTACGCGTTACAATGACCTTGTCGTAAATACCACGTTCAATCACCATTTCAAGCGCACTGGCCAGTGCCAGTAATGTTTTACCACACCCCGCTGGGCCGGTTAAAATAACCAGCTCAATACTAGGGTCAAGCAAGGCGTCGAGTGCCATACCTTGGTAAATATTTTTAGGTTTTACGCCCCACGCTTGCTGGTGCATTAAACGCTCAACACTAATATCTTTTAATTTAATACGCTCGTTATCGTAAGATTTGACCCGCGCAGCAAAGTGCTCGCTGCCATCAAGTATGTACTCATTGCAAAACACATCTGGAATTAAGTTTTTAGCCACATAATGAAACGTATCACGGCCGTGCTGCTGTGTTTCGCATTGCCCTACGTGCTGCCAAAAATCACCCTCTATTTTTTTATAGCCGCTAGTTAATAAAGCAATATCATCAATTAGTTGGTCGGTACGGTAATCTTCAACATATTTAAGGCCTGCACCTTTTGCTTTAAGGCGCATGTTTATATCTTTTGTCACTAATACAATTTTTGAATCACTGTGCTGTTTTTGTAAATACACGGCGCAGTTAATAATGCGGTGGTCGTTTTCATCCCCCGGTAAACCAGAAATAGAATCGGCAAAAAGATGGTCATTAACAATAATGAGCGTACCGGTTGAATTGGCATTTGCCTTTTTATTACTAGGCAGTGCAACACCCTGCAACATTTGCTCTGGAGTTGCGTCTTTTAGTACCTCATCTAAGCCGCGAATAGCCACTCGTGCATCACGGCTTACGTCGTGTTTTCTATCTTTAATGTGGTCAAGCTCTTCTAAAACAGTCATGGGAATGACAACGTTATGTTCTTGGAAAGACAAATAAGCGAGGGGTTCGTGGAGTAATACATTGGTGTCTAGCACATACATTTTACTTTCAAGGTTCGAAGCTTTTTCCATAGCACTTTCCTTACGTTTTATGATTTTTATGCTATACCAAAATAACTAAGTAAAACGGGCCTAAATTCAAACCTGCAATACTTAATTGCTAAGGCATAATCTAAGTTTAGTCTATTTGTCATAAAAGTCCGTTTTATTACAAACACGATATAGTTTTTATTTACCTAAAAAAGAGCCATTTGTTAGCACTGTTAATGGGATTAATTCGCACTTATAAAATTAATTAAAAGTGAGTCAAATAGCGCCTTGCAGTGGTGTTATGTAACAGGTAACATAGCCGCCTTTTTCTTCATAGACGAGACATACATGAATTTTTCCTTAGGTCAGCGTTGGATCAGTGATACAGAGTCAGATTTAGGATTAGGCACCGTAGTTGCCATTGAAGGCCGCCAGGTCAGCATTTTATTTCCTGCCAGTGGTGAAAACCGTGTTTATTCTAGTGCAGAAGCACCGGTTACCCGTGTGGCATTTAATCCAGGTGATGTGATCAAAAGCGTTGAAGAATGGGAATTAGAAGTAGAGTCTATTGAAGTGCAAGGTGAACTACTTTGCTACGTAGGTACTCGCGTTGATACCGGCGAAGAAGCAAAGCTAAAAGAAACCTTTTTAGATCATTTTATTAAGTTTAATAAACCGCAAGATCGTTTATTTGCAGGCCAAGTAGATCGCTTTGATCGCTACACCTTACGTTACCAAACATGGCAACACCAATTTGAGCGCCAGCAATCGCCTATTAAAGGCTTAATTGGCCAGCGCGCTAACCTTATTCCGCATCAGCTTTATATTGCACAAGAAGTAGGTAAACGTTTTGCCCCACGGGTACTGCTCTCAGATGAAGTAGGCCTTGGTAAAACCATCGAAGCCGGCATGATTTTACACCAACAAATCATTAGTGGCCGTGCTAGCCGTGTACTTATTGTGGTGCCAGAAAACCTGCAGCACCAATGGTTAGTAGAAATGCTACGCCGCTTTAATTTACGTTTTTCTATTTTTGATGAAGAGCGCTGCGACGAAGCCTTTGCAGACTCGCCAAACGTATTTGATACCGAGCAGCTAGTGCTTACCAGCCTTGAGTTTTTAACCAAGAAAAAACGCTGGTTTGAACAAGCAACACTTGCTGATTGGGATTTATTAGTTGTTGATGAAGCGCACCACCTAAGCATTAACAATGGTAAGCCGAGCACCGAATATCAGCGCATGGCTGAGCTTAGCCAAGATATTCCGGGTCTTATTCTATTAACAGCAACGCCTGATCAACTTGGTCACCGTAGCCACTTTGCCCGCTTGCAATTGCTCGATCCAGATAGATTTTACGACTACGACGTATTCAAAGAAGAAGAAGCTAATTACAAAGACGTTGCCGAAGCGGCAAATCAGCTACTGCAAGCACAAGCCCTTGATGATACAGCCAAAGCCACACTTATTGAGCTATTAAAAGAAACCGATATTACTGATGTGCTTGAACAAGCTCAGCAAGGTGATTTACCGGCACGTAAAGAAATACTTAACATGCTGCTTGATCGCCACGGCACAGGTCGTATTTTGTTTAGAAACAGTCGCAGCGGAATTGATGGCTACCCTAGCCGTAAATTACATGCTTACCCAATGGCACTGCCAAAGCAATATAAAACAGCAATGTCAGTACTTGGCAGCATGAGCGGTATACAAAGTGCAGAGCTAAGCGCACAACGCGCTCTGTTTCCAGAAAAAATCTTTCAAGAGTTTGAAGGTGAAAGTGCAAGCTGGGGCGCATTTGATCCGCGTGTAGATTGGTTAATCGAAACACTTAAAACCCTAAAGCACGAAAAAGTACTGCTTATTTGTGCCAAAGCCGAAACCGCTATTAGCCTTGAGCAAATTTTGCGTGAGCGTGAAGCAATAAAAGCATCTGTGTTCCACGAGGGCATGTCGATTATAGAGCGTGACCGCGCAGCCGCCTTTTTTGCCGATGAATACGACAATGCACAAATACTGCTGTGTTCAGAGATTGGCTCAGAAGGACGTAACTTCCAGTTCTCGCATCACTTAGTGTTATTTGATTTACCACTAAACCCTGACTTACTTGAACAACGTATCGGCCGATTAGACCGTATTGGGCAAACAAAGGATGTTAATATTCATGTGCCGTATTTTGAAAATACAGCGCAAGAAGTATTACTGCGTTGGTACAACGAAGGCCTTGATGCATTTGAAAGCACATCTACCACTGGCCAGCTATTGTATAAAGAGTTTAGTGAAGACCTACTTGATTACATTGCTGCCCATAATTGTGATGAAGAAGAGCTCGACCCTCTACTTGAGCAAGTAGCCAAACAAAATGCCGTGCTACGCAAGCAAATGGAAAGTGGCCGTGACCGTTTATTAGAGCTGCATTCATCTGGCCAAGGCGCTGCCGATTCATTGGTTGAACAAATTGAAGCACTTGATAACCAATTTGAGTTACCAAGTTACATGATCAACGTATTCGACACATTTGGAGTAAGCCAAGAAGACAAAGGCGAAAACACCATTATTTTAAAGCCAACAGAGCATATGCTAAGTGCATCGTTCCCTAGCTTAAAAGAAGATGGCATGACGGTTACATTTGACCGCGATACCGCCCTTTCGCAAGAAGACGTACATTTTATTAGCTGGGATCATCCTATGGTGCAAGGCACAATGGACATGATTTGTGATGATGACTTTGGTAGTGCTTCTGTAGCTTTGCTTAAAAACAAAAAATTACCACCAGGTACCTTTTTTGTTGAGCTAATATTTGTAGCCGAAGCTATGGCACCAAAAGCCCTGCAAGTAGGTCGCTTTTTACCGCCAACGCCTATTCGCATATTACTTGATAAAGCCAGTAATAACCTCGGCGAAAACGTGGCATTTGATAGCTTTAACCAACAGCTTTCAGCCGTTGGTCGTCAAACTGCAAGTAAGTTAGCGGGTGCTCTACAAGGTGCGGTTCATCCAATGATCAATACCGCAAAAGAGATGGCCCAGCAACAGCTTGAGGTTATTCGCAGTGCGTCACTTGAAAAAATGCAAAGCACCTTAGGTGAAGAACAAGCTCGCCTTGAAGCGCTTAAGCAAATTAACCCTAATATTCGCCAAGAAGAAATTACCTTCTTCGATAAGCAGCGCAGCGAGCTGACAACGCATATCGAAAAAGCCCAGTTAAAACTTGATGCGATACGCTTAATCGTAGTTTCACACTAAAGGGTTTTTGAGCGTTTAGTTTATAGCTATCTGCCGTTAGTTAGCTCAAGATTTAACTAAACTACACTTCAAAAAGCACGGTTTACAGGCCGTGCTTTTTACATTCACCTCTACAATTACTCATCAGTATCTTAGCCACCTAGTATAGCCATTATTTCAATACCTATTTCTGTAACTCTGTAAAAAATGCTGTCTGAGCCACAAACGGCACGCCGATTGTTCACTAAAACCGCTTTTTTCTGAGTTAGCAAGCTTACCATTTATTGCTTCTGCTCTTCTTGCACGGCGAATTAAATCATTAACCAATTCACTTTTATTTGTGTAATCCCCCCACGTTTTCAACGTAATTACGAAGCCATAAATCATTCTGTTCAGTAAGTGAAATACTTTGCCTTGCCATAATGTGTTCCTATAACTTTAAGCTGGTGCAGTTTTATTCCAGCATGAAAAATACGCAATTAAACTTTTATCTTTTCCTTGAGCCTTTGCTCTCGCTCCCCTAAAATAGCGCCCTGCAAAATTACTGAGGTCGGCCGTGTTAGTTAATTACAATCCCCCAATGAGTCCGTATTTAACAATACTGCACCAAGATGACGACTTGCTCATCGTTAATAAACCCAGCGAACTTTTAACCGTGCCAGGTAAAGATCCAAAACATGCCGATAGCTTAATTAATCGCGTTAACCGTGTTTTTCCTACAGCTAAAATAGTGCACCGCCTAGATATGGCAACCTCGGGCATACTTTGCCTTGCTATGAATAAGGCAGCTCATAGGCATTTAAGTATGCAGTTTCAAGAACGTGAAACTGCAAAACGCTATATTGCACGTGTTTACGGCCAACTTGAGCAAGATACCGGTTCGGTTGATTTGCCACTTATATGTGATTGGCCTAATCGTCCTAAGCAAATGGTTGATTATGAAAACGGTAAGCCCTCGCTAACCCACTTTAAAATACTTGCACGAGAAGCGGGCGCAACACGTGTAGAGCTCACGCCAATTACGGGGCGCTCGCACCAATTACGCGTGCACATGCTAAGCCTTGGCCACCCAATACTGGGCGATAGACTTTATGCCCATAAAGAGGCCCTAGCCGCGGCGCCACGTTTACAACTACATGCGCAAATGTTGCAACTAAAACACCCCGTGACAGAGCAAGTACTGACCTTTGAGGTAGAGCCCGACTTTTAATGGGTAAAGCCCGCAAAGTTAGTACTAAACTTTTACCTTATCGCGCCGATACTTAGTTATTACTCACGTTTTGGGCTTACTATGATATCTGCGCAGCTAATCAAAAAAACGCTACAAAGTGTATGCTGTTGCTCTGCGTTATGCTTAAGCGCATATGCCAGTGCTGCAGAGCATATAGCCCCACCTTCTTTATCAAGTATCGAAAATAGCGATATAAAACGTCTACTACCCAATGATGAAGTTAAACCCATACTTGCTGGCGATACAGAGTTTTTAAGCTTGTATAGCGAATACATGAGCCGCGATTTTAGAGGTATTGTATTACTCATCCCTGATTGGAATTCTACCCCCACTAGCAATGCGGGCATGAGTTACCTGCGAAAAGAGCTTACTAATTTAGGTTACACAACCTACGCCATGACAGTACCCGATATAGATTGGCAAGCAAGTAACATGGCTGCACAAGCAGCTGCCCAATCAAGCACGCAATCAAGTACGCAAGCGCAAAATGAAGATCCAACAAAAACGGCGCAAAGTAACAGCGACGGTGCTGTTACAACGGCTCAAGAGCCACACTTTGTTAATGCCATTGATTTGGTGAGTAACGAGGTACTAAGTCATTATAAAACTAATTTAATAATGCGTTATGAGGCGCTCTATCAAAACGCAATGAGTGAGCCAAATAATATTGTCGTCATAGCACAAGGTACCAGTGCGGGAGTATTGCTAGAATACTATGCCGATTTTCCTGACTCGCGAATAGATGCGTTTATAAGCTTAAGTAGTTATTTACCTAATACACAGCGCAATAAAGGTTTAGCGCAAACCACATCGCTGGTGACCCCCGCCTTGCTTGATATTTACTATGCAAATGACAATACCGATATACTTATGAGCCTTAAAAACCGCCAGCGCTGGGTAAATCGAAATGCTAAATTTGATTACCGCCAGCGCCAACTCTTTGGCCTGCGCGATGCGCCAGAGCAGCATGCACGGTTAACTAAAGTGATAGACGGTTTTTTACGCCGCCTTTTTTAAATACTCGTAAGCCGCTTGAATATCTTGGCTTTTTTTAACTGCTACTTCCATCATGTGTTTAGGTAGCCCTTGAGATACTAATTTATCAGGGTGATGCTGCGCCATTAATTTACGATACGCTACTTTAATATCTCGTTGCGTCGCGTCACTACTTAATCCTAATAAAGCCAAGGCCTGTGAGCGGTTCATGCTGTTATTAGGGGGCACATGATGACCAGAACCTTCACGGTAACTGCTACTTTGACCTTGCTGCTGTTGCCTATACTGTTGTTGCTGCTGTCTAAAACTAAATTCAGCTTGGTAACGCTTAAGAATAAAAGCAAAATGGGTTTTAGAAATACCTAATTGCTTACTTACCTCTTGTAACAGCTGTTTTTCTTGCTCTGCGAGCACGCCATCAGAAAACGCCATTTGAATTTGAATTTCTAAAAACAGTTGCAGTAAGTCGTAACGTTTTGCAAAGCGTTCTTTAAAGTCGTGTACTGTTTCTTTAATCGAAAAGTCGCTGTCTTTACCTGATTGAAATGCATGCTGAGCTTCGCGGCGCTCATCGCCCTTTAGCCCCATTTCATCCATAAACATACTTGCCGCTTTTATATGCACCTCGCTTACGCGACCGTTCGACTTTGCAATATGCCCCATAACCGCAAAGCAGCTCGAAAAAAACAACGCTTGGCGCTCGTTTACATCATCACCTTTAAACAAACCTGAAAAGCCCCCGGCTTTATCAAAATCGTTTTTTAAACTTTTATCAAATAAATGGCCGAGGTATAAACCTAAAATGGCGCCAAAAATTTTGCCAAACATAAAGCCAAAACAAAAACCGAGTATTTTTCCCCACATCTAATTAACTGCCTCTATTAAAGTGTGTTTTGTATGCGCTCGTTGAGCTGCGCGAGTCGCTGTGGTGTGCCTATATCGTCCCACTGACCAATATAAAGTTCAGTTGAGATAACCTGTTGGGCGAGTTTTTCTCGCAATATTGGCCCAAGCGGGCGTATGCCTGGCTCTAAACCTTTAAAAAAATTAGCGTGGTAACGGCTAATTCCCGAAAATGTATACTTTTGACTCTCAGCCGATAAGTGACTTAACGCAAAATCCCCTTTTTCGTTATGAGGTGGGTTTTCTACTAACACTATGTGGGCCTCGCCATCTTGCAGGTGCAATTGTGTAAGCGCATTCACATCGTAATCTGTGTATACATCGCCATTAATTACAATAAATTGCTCCCCCAGTAATGGCAGCGCCTGAATAATTCCGCCTGCGGTTTCAAGGCCGCCCTCAGCCTCTTGGCTATATTCAATACTCACACCAAACTCAGCACCATTTTTAAAATAGCTTTTTATTTTATCCCCTTGCCAAGCTAGGTTTATAACAATGTTAGTAATGCCAGCGGCTTTAAGGTTATTAATATGGTGCTCAATCAGCGGTTTACCTGCCACTTTTAGCATAGGTTTAGGCATAGCTTGTGTAAGCGGCATCATTCGCTGGCCGCGCCCGGCAGCTAAAATCATGGCTTTCATGTGCGCTCCTTAGCTAATTTTAGTGTTACCTGAGGTATTATAATACTGCTTACCCACTCACTTAACGCTGCAAGCTCTGGATAGGTTTTAGCAACATCAACAATGTAACCCAACGTCGGTAAAATATTATCAAGGTAGCCGGTTTTACCATCGCGTAAATAGAGCCGGCAAAATATTCCCGCTGCCTTTAAATGGCGCTGAATACCCGTTAAATCAAACCACTGTTTAAACTGCTCAAAAGAAGTATCTGTTATTAATTTTTGCGCTGTAAATTCTTCATAGCCGTACTCAAGCAGCTGATTAAGCTGTGCTTGTGGCAACTTAAAGTAGCAATCACGTAACAGCGACACTAAGTCATAGCACAGCGGCCCGCGCACGGCATCTTGGTAATCTATAATTGCCCACTGCTCATTGCTATACATAATATTACGGCTGTGATAATCACGATGAACCGTCACCTTAGGCTGCGCTAGCATAGCGTTCGTTAATAGCTCACAGCTTTGCTGCCAAAGCGTTTGTTGCTCAGTATTTAATGTTAAGCCAATAAAATCAGTAACCAGCCATTGGCTAAAAATATTCAGCTCAAGGTGAATAAATTCTTTATTATAATTTTGCATAGCTGCTGACTCAGGTGTTTTGGCCCAGCTTGCCGCTAAACGGATTAATTGCTTGTAATATTCATCTCTATTTGGTTCATCGAGCTTATCGGCTAAATGTGTATTTCCTAAGTCACTTAACACAAAAAAGCCCTGTTCTTCATCGCTTGCAATTATTTCAGGCAATAAAAAGCCGTTGTCGGTGAATACTTTATTAAGAGAGATATACGGAGCGTTATTTACTTTTTGTGGGTCGGAGTCCATCACAATAAACGCTTTTCCGGCACAGCTTAAACGGTAATAACGGCGAAAGCTGGCATCCCCAGTAATGGCTACTAAGGAGTGTGGTTTAGCATCAAAGTGCGTATTTATAAATAGTTGTAAATTATCAAAGCGTGTCATTATATAAGATGTCTATTTTTATAGGTCAATTACTGTATTTGCCATTGTTTTCCTTTATTATGTCTAGCTTATAATAAACCAAAGAGCATTAAGGTCGATAAATGAGCAAAACCTGGGGCATATTGATGCTAGGCGTAATTAGCGCACCATCGCTTGCCGAAACTGAACTGGCACACAATTTATGTGGCATTTCAATGCAAACCAGAGCTTGGCAACCTCTACCAAACTTAGCGGTAGGATCGGTTGATATACAAGCTGACGATGTAGAGCTCCTAGGCACACAAAGCGCTGAATTTACCGGCAATGTTGATATTAACACCCTTGATATGAGTTTGTCCGCACAAACTGCGCTTATAGATAAACAGCGCGGTTTACTTAATGCAACAGGCCCTATTACTTATCAAGACCGTGTAAGCCAAGTAAACAGCTCAGGTTTAAATGCCGATTTAAATAATTCAGAAATAAGCCTACTAGGTGCCGATTACAGCTTAACAGAGCAACAAGGTAAAGGTGGCGCCGAAAAACTCACTGTCAACGAGTCTGGCTTATTGTTAATGAATGCAAGCTTTACTACTTGCCCAAGCGATACACCAGTGTGGGAAATAGAAGCCGACGAAATTAACCTCTCTCGTGAAGAAGGCTGGGGCGAAACCTATAATGCCGTTTTACGTATTCTTGATACCCCCGTTTTATATTTACCTTATTTCACGTTTCCGCTGGATGAGCGACGCAAGTCGGGCTTATTAACACCAAGCATTTCAAGCTCCGACCGTTACGGCCTTGAAACTGTTACGCCCTATTATTGGAATATTGCGCCTAATTTTGACGCCACTATTACACCACGTTATATGTCGCGCAAAGGCTTACAATTGCAAACCGAGTTTAGATACCTCACGGAGCAACATGAAGGCTTAGTCGGTATTGAATACTTAGATAGCGATGATTCGGAGCCAAGCCTTGATGAGCGCTATATGTTTCATTGGCAGCAACAAAGCTATTTAAGTGAAGACTGGCGCGCCAATATTGATGTAACTAACGTCAGTGATGACAACTACATCACCGATTTAAGCTCGAATTACGCAAATAAAACCGATACCCAACTTTATCGTACTGGCTCTGTGACTCACCTTGGTGACACATGGCGTACCGATATTAAATTTCAGAACTTTGAAGTACTGGGCGATCACTTAGAGTCGTATGCCGCGGTTCCACAAATTAGCTTTACACAAACCGCCCCATGGCGTTTTGATAACTTTGACTTTAGTTTGTCGGGTGAAGTAAGCCACTTTACTAACGACTCTTCAGAAATAGCCATAGACAGTGCTACCCGTGTACACGTAGAGCCAAAAGCGCGCTTTAACTACGCAACACATGCGTGGTCGTTTCTCTCAGAAGTGAGCTTATTGCAAACTAACTACAAACAAAGTGGTAATTTAACGGGTACTCAATATAGCGATAGCGTTTCGCGTACCTTGCCAAAAGTACGTTTGTACTCGCAGCTTAACTTTGAACGTGACACCTCGACCTTTTTTGAAGATGGCATTCAAACTCTTGAGCCACAAATACAGTATTTATATACCCCTAATAAGGATCAATCTGAGATAGGTCTATTTGACACCACTCGCCTACAGGATGACTTTTTTGGCCTATTTAGAGATACGCGCTTTTCGGGTGTAGACCGTATAGCCGCAGCTAACCAATTTACGTTAGGTGCAACAACACGCTTATTTGATAATAAACACGAAGAAGTGTTTAACTTTAGCGCGGGTCAAATTTTTTACCTAAACGACTCGGCTAAACCTACCGAGCAAGATTTAGACTCAGAGACAAACTACAACGCCCTTTTTGCAGCGCAAACAATGCTACATTGGCACCGCCGTTGGTACCTCTCAGCGGGTATGCAATACGACACGGATGGTAAGCAAATGATCCAGTCAAATGTCACCCTCGATTACAAAGGTGACAATAATGAGCTAGTTCAATTGAACCATCGCTATGCAAATGATGTCTCAGGAAATACAATCGAGCAAACGGGTGTATTTACAAGTATCCCAATTAGTGATCAGTGGCAATTTATTGCAAGCTACCACCGGGACCTTGAAAATAATCGAAGCATCGAATTTTTAAGCGGATTACAGTATGAATCATGCTGTTGGGCAATCCAAATTACTGGTCACCGTCAGATTGAAACCGATTTAAATCAGTCTATCGGGCAGCAACAAGCCACTTTTGATTCAGGTATTAGTTTAAACTTTGTATTAAAAGGACTTGGCAGTAAGAGCCGTTACGATGCACAAAAATTATTACAACAAGGTATTTTTGGCTACCGTAGACCGTATTTTCTTAATAATTAAGGCAAACGAGCAATTAAGGTGATACTTTAAAGCCCTAAAATGCAGTACGCCCTGTTTTAAAGCAGTACTATTAGAAGAGTAGTAAAAAGAATATGAATTTAAAAAAACTATTATCAACAGCTATTTTAAGCTTAAGCTTATGCCATGGCGCATTTGCCGCCCCACAGGAAATCGACAAAGTAATTGGTGTTGTAAACCAAGGCGTAATTTTAAAAAGTGAAGTAGACACCATAATTAATCGTGTTAAAAAGCAAGCCGCAGAGCAAGGCCAACAACTTCCTAAAGACGAAACGCTTCGCGTACAAGCCGTTGAGCGTTTAGTTAACCAAACGCTTATGATGCAAATGGCTGAACGTATGGGCCTTGAAATTTCAGACAGCCAGTTAGACCAAACACTCGCGAATATGGCAAAAGATCAAGGCGGCAGCATTGCCGATCTTCGTCGTACCATTGAAGCCGCTGGCGAGAGCTTTCAAGCCTACCGCGAAGAAATTCGTAAAGAGATCACCACCCAACAGGTTACCCGTGCCAATGTAGATCGTCGAATCTATATTAGCCAACAAGAAGTAGATAACCTGTTAAAGATAATGGAAAGCCAAGGTCAAAACTCTGAAGAGTATGATATTGGCCACATCCTTATTGATATTCCTAACGATGCAACAGCAGATGAAATCACCAGTGCGAAAACCCGTGCTGACAAAGTTATTGAGCTATTAAACGATGGCCAAGAGTTTAAACGCATCGCTATTTCATCATCAGGTGGCTCAAAAGCGCTTGAAGGCGGACAACTCGGTTATATGGGTATCAACGAAATGCCTTCGTTATTTGCCGAAGCTGTAAAAGGTCAAAAGAAAGGCGCTATTGTTGGCCCGCTTCGCTCGGGTGCTGGCTTTCATATAATTAAGGTGCAAGATGTACGTGGTCGCCAATTAGTAGAAACCACAGAAGTACGCTCACGCCATATTCTTATTAAGCCTTCAATTATTTTAAGTGAAGAAAAAGCACGTAGCATGCTAGCAGGATTTGCCAAAGATTTACGCGCAGGAAACGCTGACTTTGCTGAGCTTGCTAAAGAATACTCAGAAGATCCAGGCTCAGCCCTTAAAGGCGGTGAGTATGATTGGACTGACCCTACAACGTATGTACCGGCGTTTAAAGATACTTTATTATCACTTGATAAAAATCAAATTAGTGAACCATTTAGAACACAATTTGGTTGGCACATAGTACAACTTTTAGATAAACGTGTAGCAGATAAAACTGAGCTAGCTAAACGTAACCGTGCGCACGGCATGTTGTTTAATCGTAAATTTAAAGAAGAAAGTTTTAACTGGCAGCAAGAAATGCGCGAACAAGCCCATGTTGAAATTTTCCCTATAGACGAGTAATTATGACATTACGAATTGCAATTACCCCGGGTGAACCTGCGGGGATTGGCCCTGACTTGCTGCTGCAATTAGCGCAGCAACCATGGCAAGCTCAACTGGTCGCTATCGCCGACAAACAGTTATTAAAAGAACGCGCTCAACACTTGGGCCTTAATATTGAGCTAATTGATTTTGATGAAAATGCCCCTGCAGCTATAGCGCCTGCAGGTAGCATTTATATTCACCAAGTAGATTTAGGCACTGACGTTAAGCTAGGTGAACTAGATGACTTAAACGGCCAATACGTGCTTGATACCTTACGTATTGCCAGCGAAAAAAATATGGACGGTACCTTTGATGCCGTTGTCACGGGCCCTGTTCACAAAGGGATTATTAATAAAGCCGGTATTTCCTTTAGTGGCCACACTGAGTACTTTGCTCAGCAGTCGGGCACCTCTGATGTAGTAATGATGCTAGCAACTGAAGGCTTGCGTGTTGCCCTAGTAACAACGCATATACCGCTGGCTTATGTATCGCGTGCAATTACACAAGAGCGCTTAACTAAAGTTATTAGTATTTTAAACCACGACTTACAAACTAAGTTTGGTATTGAGCAACCAAAAATTTTAGTGTGTGGATTAAACCCCCATGCCGGCGAAGACGGCCATTTAGGCACAGAAGAAATAGAGACAATTTCACCTACGCTTGAGCTTTTAAACAGCCAAGGCATGAATTTAATTGGTCCGCTTCCTGCCGACACCCTATTTCAGGATAAATACCTCTCTCAAGCCGATGCCGTGCTTGCTATGTATCACGATCAGGGTTTACCTGTGCTAAAATACAAAGGATTTGGTAACTCGGTAAATATAACCTTAGGTTTACCATTTATCCGCACTTCGGTTGATCACGGTACTGCGCTTGATTTAGCAGGCACCGGTGACGCTGAAGTTGGCAGTTTTGAATTAGCGATCCGCGAAGCAATTAAGCTCGCCCATGAAAAAGCACAGAATCAATGACCGATAAAGTACATTTAGGACACCGCGCCCGTAAACGTTTTGGGCAAAACTTTTTATTTGATGAATCTATCATTGATAAAATAGTGACTGCAATCGATCCTAAACCACAAGACAACCTAGTAGAGATTGGCCCAGGTTTAGGCGCAATTACCGAGCCTGTTGCCGATTTAAGCGACCAACTTACTGTTGTTGAGCTAGATAAAGACTTAGCTCAGCGTTTAATTGAGCACCCTTTTTTGGGTCCTAAATTAAACGTAAACCAAGGCGATGCAATGAAGTTTGACTTTGCAAGCCTAGTACGCGATGACAAAAAATTAAAAGTGTTTGGTAACCTGCCTTACAATATTTCTACGCCATTACTGTTTCATCTTTTTGAGTTTGCTGATCATATTGAGCACATGCACTTTATGCTGCAAAAAGAAGTAGTAAAACGTATGGTTGCAGGCCCAGGCAGCAAAACCTTTGGCCGCTTAAGCGTGATGACACAATACTACTGCCACGCAATGCCCGTGGTTGAAGTACCGCCAGAGTGTTTTAAACCAGCACCTAAAGTAGACTCTGCGGTTATTCGTCTGATCCCTAAAAAAGCCGAGCAACGTACCGCTAAAAGCGTGAAAATTTTAAACACCGTGTGTTTAGAAGCCTTTAATCAACGCCGTAAAACATTGCGTAACAGCTTAGGCAACTTACTCACCGCAGATGAGCTTACCAGCATTGGTATTGATATTACTTTGCGTGCTGAAAGCCTAACGTTACAACAATTTATTGATATAGCTAATTGGATTTATGACAACAAGCAGTAATATTGGCTCTCCTGTAAAAGTCTCTGTAGAGACTTTTTATGTTGAAGGGCAATCTCAGCCTGAGCTAGAAAAGTACGTTTTTGCCTACTCAGTGACAATTAAAAACCACAGTCTTTGCAGCGCTACACTTTTAAGCCGTTATTGGTTGATCACCGATGCCAATGGTAAAGAAGTTGAAGTAGAGGGCGAAGGCGTTGTGGGCGAAACCCCCGTTATAGGCCCAGGCGAAACTTATAAATACACCAGTGGCGCAATATTAGACACCCCTGTTGGCACCATGCAGGGACACTACACACTGCGCAATGAGTTTGGCTCTGAGTTTGAAGCACCTATAAGCGTATTTCGTTTAGCGTGCCCTAACATTTTACATTAGTAAAAAGCGCCATGGCTGATTACGCAATTGGTGATTTACAAGGCTGCTTTAAAGAGTTTAGCCGCTTGCTCAAACGGGTTGACTTTAACCCAAGCAAAGATCACCTTTATTTAGTGGGCGATATCGTCGCACGTGGGCCGGACTCTCTGGCCTGCCTAGATTATATTTATCGCCATCAAGACAGCATGACTGTTACTTTAGGCAATCATGATTTACACATGGTTGCCTGTCACTATCTTAATAAGCCAATCAACCCCAAAGATAAACTCGGTGCTATTTTTGATAGTAAAAAGCTTCCTCACTATATCGCCTATTTGCAAACTCAGCCGCTTGCTATTTATTTAGCACAGCACCGCAGCTTTATATCGCATGCAGGGCTTAACCCTAATTGGTCTATAGAAAGCGCACTTAAACACGCACAGTTTGCTCAGCGTTGTTATCAATCGGCAAATGCTAAGCACTTTTTTGAAAAAATGTATCAGCCTCATCCCGCTATATGGCATGACGATTTAAACGAATTTGATAAGTTTAGGTACATTGTTAACTACTTTACCCGCATGCGCTTTTTAACCAGCAACAACACGTTAGAGCTTAGTGCGAAAGGCGCAATTAACGATAATAAAACGTTAACAGCCTGGTTCACTCACCCTAATATAAAAGCATTAGAAAACAACCTTATATTTGGCCATTGGGCCGCTCTTGAAGGGGTTACTCAGCTCAATCACATACATGCGCTCGATACCGGATGCGTATGGGGCGGTGCTTTAACGATGATGAACTTGCAAACTAAGCAAAAAATAGTAGAAAAGCCGACGCTTTTATCTAAATAAACTGTAAAACCCCAGCACATATGTTAAATTTAAATTAATAGATATTAATTGCTTAACTTATTGGTTAAAAAGCCGATAAGATGTGATTGAAGTACTTTAATTGGAAATCCATATGAATCTGACAGTAAGCCAACGAATTTGGTGTGGTTTTATATTTATCACCTTATTACTCATAATCATTGGTGGTAACTCTTTAATAAAAATTGCGAGCATTGACCGCTCTACCCAGCAGGTAAACCAGTTATCACTGCCCGCGCTTAATAAAAGCTCAGAACTACAAGCTGAATTTATTTTAATGAGTAAAGCAGCCCAAGCTAGTTTTTATACCACCTCAAGCGCACAGCTCACCCCTATAAAACAAAAAGTACTTGAGCAAAAAGACAAATTCAACTCGCTGCACGCCGACCTTCAACGTGTTGTAAAAAACGATGCATCACTGAGTCAAAAAAGCCAAGCTGTAGAAAAAACCTACTTAAGCTTTTTAGGTACGGTCGAAAATCTATTAGCTGATAAAGATAAACAACTAGCACTTAATAAAACCCTCACAGCACAGCTTGAAACAATTGAGATTGCAGCTGAAGATGCCAACTCAGTCGTGCTTGATATCACAGATATTACTAACTTTGAGCAAAACCACCCACGCGCTTACCAAGCTGCCAATAACTTAGAAAACAACTTTATGTCTGTGGTGAGTAACAGTACCGATATGCTCACGGTTAAAACGACAAACACCTTAGATATTGTAAAAAATGAGCAAGCTTATTACCTTGACGAAGTAATTCGTACTTTAACGTTAATAAAGCCAGCTATAGAGCAAGATAACAACGACCTATACAGTGATTTACAAGCATACGTTGATACGCTGATAGAAAATATTAGCGGCAATAATAGCCTAGCGGCCAATAAGCAGCGCCTTATTGACGCTATCGCACTTACCGAAAAAGAACTTGCCCAATCAGAGCAAGCAACCACTATGGCACTGTCGCAAATTGATGATTTAGTAACACAAGCAAGTACTGTGGCTTACAAATTACAAGAAGGTGTTCGCGAGGATGTAGACTCAGCGACGCTCTGGACATGGGCAGGTATGATCATCGCAACGTTAATTGCAATCGCAATTGCGATTCTTACCGTTAATAGAATCACTAAGCCACTGGCTGAGGTTAATCGGATTTTAGATATTGTTGCCAGCGGTGATATGACCCAACGCTTAGATGACTCTGCAAAAGATGAATTTGGCGAGCTATCAAAAAGCTGTAACACCCTTATAGATAGCTTACGTAGCTTAATTAAAGGCATTATTTCACGCTCAACTCAATTAGCAGCGGCGTCTGAGCAAACATCGGCCATTACCGGTGAGTCAAGCCAAGCTATTCGTAACCAACAAGCACAAGTAGAGCAAGCGGCAACCGCCACAACCGAAATGAGCAGCACGTCGCAAACAGTAAGCAACAGCGCACAGCAGGCACTTAACGAAATAAAAAATGCCGATAAAGAAGCTGAACGCGTAAAAGGGATATCTCATCAAAACAAAGCCACTATTGAGCAACTTGCTCGCGAGGTGGACGATGCATCAGGTGTTATTAATAAGCTTCATCAAGACAGCGCATCTATAGGCAGTATTTTAGATGTAATACGCGGCATTGCAGAGCAAACCAACCTATTAGCACTTAACGCTGCAATTGAAGCAGCACGTGCCGGTGAATATGGCCGAGGTTTTGCGGTAGTAGCGGATGAAGTACGCTCACTGGCAAGCAAAACACAAGAGTCGACCCAAGAGATACAATCTATGATTGAATCGCTTCAAAGTGGCGCAGAAGCGGCTGTAACAGCAATGGATAAAGGTAAACAGCAAGCAGAATCATGTGTTGAACAAAGCGACTTAGCAAGCAGCGCATTAGACTCAATTACACTTGCCGTATCGCAAGCACACGATGTAAGTGAAGAAATCTCTACCGCTGCTCAAGAGCAACAACAAGTATCACAAGAAATTAGTGAACGTTTAGAATCTATTGTAGCCATAGCCGAGCAAACAGCTGAGGGTGCAAATCAAACAAATATTTCAAGCTCAGAAGTAGCCAAACTTGCTGAAGAGCTAAGAATATCGGTAGAAAACTTTAAGGTGTAATGTACACCTAACAGCAGTAAATTAACGCAATAAAAACCCGATACTGTTACTCAGTATCGGGTTTTTTTGTTTACTGGTTTTAACGCTTAGCGAGAAGCACGCTGGCGATTGCCGCCCACTTTAGGCTTAGTGTTAGCCTTTTTAAATTGGCTAAACCCAGTATGGCGCGTTAAGGCTGGGCGCCCTCCTTTACCTTTACCAGCGCCTTTATGTGCTTTTTCATCGCGGCCTTCTTCTGGCACTAAGCAATTTGGGCCTTTACCAATTAAATTGGCTTTCCCCATACTACGCAGTGCATCGCGGATCATTGGCCAACCCGATGGATCGTGATAACGCAATATGGCTTTGTGTAAGCGACGTTGGCGCGCTCCTTTTGGCACGGGTACTTGCTCTTTATTGTTTTTAATATTACGCAACGAGTTCATTTCTGTATGGTAAATGGTGGTTGCATTGGCCATAGGCGACGGGTAAAAGTTTTGTACTTGGTCTAACTTAAAGTCGTTAGATTTAAGCCACAATGCCATGTTAACCATGTCTTCGTCTTTGGTACCTGGGTGCGCTGAAATAAAGTACGGTATTAAATACTGCTTTTTACCCGCTTCTTTTGAGTACTTATCAAATAACTCTTTAAATTGATCGTAAGCACCCATGCCCGGCTTCATCATTTTAGACAAAGGGCCATCTTCTGTGTGCTCAGGGGCAATTTTTAAATAACCACCCACATGATGCGTCACCAGCTCTTTTACATAGCGAGGGTCTTGTACGGCTAGATCGTAACGAACGCCTGAGGCGATCAAAATCTTTTTAATGCCTTTCACTTCACGGGCTTTTTTGTATAAATCGATAGTAGGTGTATGGTCTGTATCCATGTGCTTACATATATCAGGGTAAACACATGAAAGTCGTCTACAGGTACTTTCTGCTTTTTTGCTCGTACAGCGCAATTTATACATGTTAGCCGTTGGGCCACCTAAATCAGAAATAACACCGGTAAAACCAGGTACTTTATCTCTAATTTGTTCTATTTCGTCAATAATCGACTCTTGCGAGCGACTTTGAATAATACGCCCTTCATGCTCGGTAATAGAGCAGAACGAACAGCCACCAAAACAGCCACGCATAATATTAACCGACGTTTTAATCATATCGTAGGCTGGTATTTTTGCATCACCATAACTTGGGTGCGGTATACGCTGATAAGGCAAACCAAATACATCATCCATCTCATGGGTTTCGAGCGGAAATGCCGGCGGGTTAACCCAAATAGAGCGATCGCCATGGCGCTGAAATAACGCACGAGCACAGCCTGGGTTGGTCTCTTGGTGCAAAATTCGCGAAGCATGGGCATAAAGCGGTTTATTAACGCTTACTTGCTCAAATGCAGGCAGTTTAACATATGTTTTTTCCCACGGTTTAGGGCGCGCAGGCTGAACGGTAATGGGTTTAGCGGCCTCGGCTTTTAAATCAATACCGGCTTGCTTAAACTCTGATTTACTACACCCAACATCATCAGCCCCATAGGGGTTTGGGATAGGGTCAATTTTGCCTATTTTATCAATCGCTGTTGAATCACTTCCGCGCCAGCCCGGTATTGGCTCTTTACGAATAACCGCTGTACCACGAATATCCTGAATTGTATCCATAGTTTCGCCAGCGGCTATACGGTGGGCTACTTCCACCAGCGGGCGCTCTGCATTACCATAAATAAGGATGTCGGCTTTGGCATCAAATAAAATACTACGGCGTACTTTTTCTTGCCAGTAGTCGTAATGAGCAATACGGCGCAAGCTTGCTTCAATACCACCAATAACAATAGGCACACCTTTGTAGGCTTCGCGTAAGCGCTGAGAGTAAATCATCACCGCACGGTCAGGGCGCTTGCCGCCCACATTACCTGGTGTATAGGCATCGTCATGGCGCATTCGTTTTTCTGCCGTGTAGCGGTTGATCATCGAATCCATGTTGCCGGCTGTTACACCAAAAAATAAGTTTGGTTTACCAAGCCCCATAAAGGCATCTTTTGATTGCCAATCTGGCTGAGCAATTATACCTACTCTAAAGCCTTGCGCTTCAAGTACACGGCCAATAACCGCCATACCAAAACTAGGGTGATCAACATAGGCATCGCCGCTAATGATTATAATGTCGCAGCTATCCCAGCCAAGAGCGTCCATTTCTTCGCGAGTGGTAGGTAAAAATGGGGCGGTGCCATAACATTCTGCCCAATATTTGGGGTATGAAAATAGCGCGCGTTCAGCTTTAAGGGAGCTCATAGTTTTGGCCGTAGAATAACAAAAGGCGCGAATTATATCCTAATACATTGCTTATTTATACAACATTGCCTAGAGATATCGCGCCTACTGTAAAGTCTGTTGATATTAAGTTTTTTTATTTCGCTCTTTAATAAACTCTAAAAGTTCATGCTCAGGCATTGGCTTAGCGTACATAAAACCTTGTACTTCATCACACCCTAAGTTTTTCAAAAACTCTGCCTGCTGCTGTGTTTCTACACCTTCAGCAATTGTTTTTAGTCCTAGTTTAGCACCAAGCGACACCACCAAAGCAGCAATAGCACCGGTATCGTTATCAGGTAAATCTTTTACAAATGCGCGGTCTATTTTAAGCCTATCAAGCGGTAAACTTTGTAAGTAACTTAACGAAGAAAAGCCCGTTCCAAAATCATCAATCGCCACTTCTACGCCTAATTCTTTTAACTCTTTTAGGGTATTGATCACGGTTTCTAATTCATCCATTACCACGCTTTCAGTCACTTCTAACTCTATATTGCAGGGTTTAACGTCGTACTTTTGTAAGGTGTTTTTTACTGCTTTAGCATAGCCTTTAACCTTAAATTGCGGCACAGATACATTTACAGCAATGCAAATTTCTTCACCGAGTGCCTCTAAGCGTTTTTGCTGTTGGCAAGCTTGTTCTAAAACCCATTGGCCAATATCAACAATTAAACCGGCATCCTCTGCTAAAGGCACAAACACCGCAGGAGATATAAACGAGCCATCTTCTGATGGCCAGCGCAGCAATGCCTCACAGCCAATCAAAGATAAATTATCGAGTGAAAGCTGAGGTTGATACCACACTTGGAGCTTTTGCCGAGCAAAGTCATGACGTAACTGCCTAATAATACCTAAGCGCCAAGCCATTTTGTCTTGCATATCAATATCGTAGTAAATACCCTCTTTGCATTTAAGCTTTTTAGCTTGATTTAACGCAATATAGGCAACTTTGAGTGTATCTAACCCAGTACTTTGAAAGTCTTGCTGCTGACATAAACCAATTCTAAAATCGACAGGTAAAATATGCTCGCCAGCACTAAAAGGCACACTTAGCACGTCGTTAAATTGTTCAAGGTCAAACTCCGTTTGGCGAATAATAAAGCCAAAAACATCTGCGCCAATACGCGACAATAACTTTGCGTCTGGGTAAGCATCTTTAAGTCGCTTTACAATCTCAATTAACAAATGATTGCCAATTTCTTGTCCTAAGCCATTGTTAATATCTGCAAAACCAATCACATCAATTAATACAAAAACGTAGTCATTAACGTGTGGCTTTTGATAACGCACTACCCGCTCAATAAAATTAGTACGATTAGAAATACCGGTTAGTACATCTTTGTAGGCCGCATCTCTTAGCTTTACAAACAGCCTTACGTTATCAAGGGCTACACTCACATTAGTAAGAAAAATCTCTGCAAATTGCAGCTGCGCATCACTCGGTTTATGCTCGCACTCTAAATAAATAGCAGCCTGGCGGTGCTTACTTTTAACAATAAAAGTTACGCTCGAATCAGTTTGGCGATGCTGAGCCGACTCAAAACACTGATCTACTTGTTCAAGCGCAACGCTATCAACATTAGCAAGCTTTTCACCAAAGTAGCTCTCATAATGGCCACTACCACCCAATACTTGAATAAAGTTATCGCCATCTAGCTTACTGCATACTAACCCAACTTGTTGACACTCTAAAATAATGCCCAAGTGTTTAATAATCTCTTTGCACAACACTTTAATATCGGTAAGCCCTAAAATAGACTTTGAAGCCGAAACAATGGTGTTCATCGCATCACTTTGATACTCAAGCTGGCATACTTGCTCGTACGAGCGAATAGCGGTAATTAAAGAAGTTACTAATTTAGAACGAGTTAACTCTGTTTTTGTTTTATAGTCGTTAATGTCATATTCGCGAATTACTTTTTCTTCTGGGGTGTTGCCCGCTTGGCCGGTACGTAAAATAATTCGCACATGCTGGTTGTTAAGCTCTTCGCGTACGCGTTTTACAACTTGCAAACCCGCATCATCAGATTCCATCACTACATCTAAAAAAATAACCGATATTGTATTATTGTTTTTGAGTATTTCGATGGCTTCGCTGCCAGAGTAAGCATCGTGAAAACGCAGCCCTGCCCCCCAAAACTCTACGCCCGATAACGCAAGCTTAGTCACTGAATGTATTTCAGGATCGTCATCAACGATCAAAACATCCCAAAAATCAGATAATTCTTGGGTTATTTCTTCTTCGCTGTCTGGCGCTAAAAATAAAAAATCGCTTTGCTCTGACGACATTATCTACCCTTTATCAGTTTTAATACTTATATAAGCTCATACCTATGTGCTAAAAATATATTTTTGGTTTATAGGCTAATTCATACTATAGTCGATTAATAAAAAGTTGTTATATTTCAAACTAAAAAACTCGTAAAAGGTGTGCCTATTAAATTTTTTAAAATCCTTATAAAAACGCTCTTATTGTTAGTTTTAGTGGCTATTTTGATTGGTTTAACCCTGCCGCAAAATTACAGCGTAAATAAAAACATACAAATAAATGCCAATGTAGCGACCGTTAAATCGCTGGTGTCTGACTTTAGCCTTTGGCATACATGGTCACCTTGGGGCAAAGTAGATCCGTCTATCACTTTTACTTTAGGCGAACCTAGTCGCGGTATAGGCGCGCATCAATCGTGGCAAAGTGACTGGGGGTATGGAGAAATGACCATTACTTCGCTTTCGCAAAATAGAATGACCTTTAATGCGCTTTTAAAAAATGAGCATATTATTGAAGGTGAAATTACATTTACCGAAGTAGAAGGTGTGGTAAATGTAACGTGTAATATTAATGGCCAAACCAATACCCCGCTAATTTCGGGTTATCTATCAATTTTTAGTGAGTATGTATTAAGCAATACAGTGTCACTTGGCTTAAATAACTTGCAAACAGTAGCGCAATTACGCGACCAAAAAACACAGCTGGATAACGATGACAGTAAAATCAGCCCAAGCGAGAATTAACCTCGCCAATATAATTGAGTCTTTACTTGGCTACCCCGTAAAAAAAATAACCACAAATACTGGGCAATCAAGTACAGATCAAAGTTACGGCTCTAAAGGCGATCTAAACCCGCTTTATCACATAAATAGCGATAACCCTATTTTAGCGCGCGCCCAAAAGCGCCAAGATTTACTGCTTATAAAACAGCAGCAAAATATAGAAACCATTTTAGCTAAAGCAATGGGATTTTGCCCCGATGTGGCAAGTAATAAACAACCAGATGCCGACTGGATAGAGCGCTTTATTGCCCTATGTGAAGACACCTCAAATGAATCGATGCAAACACTGTGGGCTAAAATTTTAACTGGCGAGACGCTCAACCCCGGTACATTTTCTATAAAAAGCTTACAAACACTCAAGCATATGACCCAACGCGAAGCAGATGCATTACAAAAGTGTGTATCGCTGAGCAGCTACAATGCAAAAGACGACAGCCACTTTATTTTATTGGGGTTTTATAAAAAGCCTTCGCTTTTCGACTTACTACGAAAAGGCAATAAGGTATCGCTTAATTTAGGAAAAACGGGGATCAGCTTTCCTGATATTTTAACGCTAATGGATCTTAATTTAATCTACAGAAAAGAAATTGAATCGGCGGTATTAAAAGCAGGACAAGAACTCACCCTGTCGTTTTTATCGCAAAAAGTGACGTTAAAAGCTAAAAGCAGTGACTTAGTATTAAGCTATTACAAGTTTACCCAAACAGGCGATGAGCTTTCTAAGCTTATAAATTACCCTGTAAATAAGGTGTATAAGCAATTAATTAATAATGCATTGGAGGGAGAATTTGATTTAACGTGGTATGTTAATAAATAACACACCACGCTGTAAACTCACTAATTAAAAGTGAACTTGAATACCCGCAAATGGGCCTGATGCGTCAATATCGGTATTAATATCATCAACATCATCTAGCTCTAACGTCATTGAGCGGTAACCCGCTTTAATAGCTACATCTACCGCTAGGTTATCAATAAGTTCATATGCTACGCCTACTTGGTAGTCTTGTACTTTACTATCGTCGATAGCCAAAAAGCTGCCTTCAAAAAACACACTTAAACCCGTAAATGGTAAGCCTGCTTCAGCACGGCCATAAGCAAGTGGCACAAAGCCCGAAAAATCTTTAGTCTCAGAGAAGTTAGTGCCACCTTGTTGAGTGGTACCAGTTACAACAATGTCACCGTCAAACTGCTTTGCGTTTAAACCTAAATCAATTGAAATTAAATCGTTATCAAAGATTTCGTAATAAAGAATGTAATCAATGTGAGTTAAATCACTTAATGTATTTGCTGTTGTACCAACCACGTAATCTGAGCCATTAAAGCTAAACGTATCAGTAAGGGTTGCTGAGCCATTAAGTTCAAGCTCAGTGTATTTAAGCTTTAGGTTAGGAACTAATGGCACTGGGTGCTCTAGTGCCGCGTAGTAGCTAATAAAGGTTTCGTCTTCAAAATTAAAATCTTGTGGTGCGTTATCTTTGTAAGAAAACTGACCGTCGTTATCTGACTGCCAGCCATCAACACCTACATATAAACCTAATAGAGTGTCTGCCTGTGCTGCAGGGGCTAAACATGCCATTGAAAGGGCAGCTGCTAAACAATACTTTTTCATTTTTTATCCTTGAGCTAGTAGTTCGCTAAGTTCGATTAAAGCCGCATTGGCTCTTGAAATATAATTTGCCATAACTAAAGAATGATTTGCCACAAAGCCAAAACCATTCCCGTTTAATATAATTGGGCTCCACACGGTTTCTTGTGTTGCCTCAAGCTCACGTATGATTTGCTGTAAGCTTACACGCGCATTTTTCTTTTCTAATACATCAGCAAAGTCATACTCAACTGCTTGTAAAAAGTGTAATAACGCCCACGTTGCACCGCGCGACTCATAAAACACGTCGTCTATTTCCCACCACGAGGTTCTTACTTGTTGCTGAAGTGGTGTGTAGGTCGCTTGCGTGTTTGAGGAATTACCAGCTAAATCGGTATTTACTTTGTCTTGGCCAACACTTGCACTTAAACGCTGACTTAAACTGCCTAAACGCTTTTCGGCTTCTTTTAACCAGCTACGAAGATTATCTGCACGTGAATAAAATTGGCTATCGCGCTCATGCTCGTTAGCAATTTGTGAGCGGTACACAAGAAGGTAGTCTATTCCCTTTTGGTACTCTCCCTCGGCACTTGGCCATGCCCATGCTTCAGAGCTAATATTAAATTGCGGCTGCGCTTTTTTAAGGGCTTCATGTTCGGTAGATTGCGACTGTGAACGGCTAAAGTCTTTACGCATTGATAGCGCTAAATCACGCACCATTTCAAGCGCGCCATATTCCCACGCAGGCATGTCATCCATTATCACACTTGGCGGCATCACATCGTTTGATAAATACCCACCTTGCTTATCAAGTAATGTGCTAGCAACGGTAATAAGCGTTGAGGTGGTTGTATAGCCTGTTACCATTTTTTCGTTGCGTGCTTGCGCCGTTTCTTTTGCATTAGTTACTACGTTAAAACGTGCCGGCTCAATGCTCCAATAAACTGCAATAGCGTAAAAAATAATAAGTAGTACCACTAAGGCACCAGCTATTTTTCCTTTATGTTGCGACATTTATCCTCCTAGTGATGAGCGTGTTGTTTTTTAGATGGCTTTGAATGCGCAGCTTGCGCTTCAAGCGAAACCACTTGAGCATTATTAAACAAGCGGTTACCGTCACTAAAATATAGCGTGAGTTTACGTTCTTGCCCTACTTTTAGCGGTTCTTGTGGATCAAATACCATTAAATGGTAACCACCAGGCTCAAAGCTTAGGCTTTCATGGCCCTTAATAGTAACGGCTTTAACCTGTTGCATTTTCATCATGCCGTTGACATGTTTATGCTCATGTATTTCTACACGGCCTAAACCTTCGATGGTCGCTTTAGTTAATTTAGCAACACCACCACCGTGGTTAGAAATTGTTAAATAGCCAACACTCGATTTACTACCAGGCAAAAATGCCCTTACTTGTGCATGGCTTACTTCAAGCTTAGCTTCGTCTGTATCGTGGCTGTGCCCAGCATGTGCAGCAACCGATGACGAAAACACATTAATCATTAACGCCGAGGCCATAAAAAAGCACTGCTTCATCATCGCTTTATTCCTTGTGAAAGCATAAATTTTCACTTTAAATTTAACATAGTTAACTAATAATAGTCAGTTAAATTAAGGCTTAAGAGGTTACTTTTTTGTTATCGAGCACCAACCAGCATAGTACAGCTACAAATAATAATGGCCAGGCTATCATCACTGAACCAAATAACAGTGCCAAAATGGTGCCAACCAGCGCGACAATCACTGCGCCTATTAACCCCATGGTCACTAAAGCCATTACGGCTACTACTGCAATAATAGCGACTAAAACACCAGCCAGCTCAAGCCCCACCCAGCTCATATCTGCAATCCAAAGTGGAAACTGCCATGAATCAAAATGTATTAGCGACACAGTATCAGTAAAAAGTAACAAATATACGACAACACATATTGCTAAGGTTTTCATATCCCTCTCCTAATACGCACGCTCTTCAAGGCAGCAGTGAGCAATCAAATAACCAAGCGCTACTGCAAACGGAAAACTTATAAATAATAAAATTGTTACTAAGCGTGTTGACCACACTGGAAAATCAAGGCGACGCGCTAACCCACTGCATACGCCCGATATTTTTTTATTCAGTGAATCTTTGTACCAACTACGCTGTGTTTTAAAGTTATTCATACTCTACTCCTTAAGCGCTTGGCGCAGTTGTATTGGTATTACTTTGCTTAACACTGGCTTTTAAACGAGCCAGCTCTGCATCTATTTTTTCATTTTTAACTAAAGACTCAATTTGCTCAGCGGTTGATTGCGCTGTATTTGTAAGTTCATAAGCATCAACCTGTGCTTCTATGCCTTCCACTTTTTGTTCTATCATTTCAAAGCGAGACAAAGCATTTGCGACCTTGTCACTGTGTAATTGCATGTTCACTTTTTCACGTGCAGCAACAATATCGTGGCGTTTTATTAATTGAGCTTGTTTGCTTTTAGCTTGCGCCATTTTTTGCTGTAAGCGCTCACAATCTGCCGTAATTTTCTCTATCGACTCTTTTAGAGTATTTAGCTGAGTGTTTTTTGCTGCAATTTGCTCATCTACTCGCTGTTTTTCTACTAACGCAGACTTGGCTAAATCGTCACGGTTTTTAGCAACTGCCAGCTCAGCTTTTGTTTGCCACAAAGTTAAGTCTTTTTGTTTTTGTGCAATTTGGCGTTTAAGCGTTTTTTCTTCGCACAGCAAGGCTGCGGCCGTGCTTCTACATTCGTTAAGCGCTTCTTGCATTTCACTTAGCATAAGGTTGAGGAGTTTTTCTGGGTCTTCTGCTTTATCCAGCATGGCAGCAATATTGGATTGGATAACATCATTTACGCGATTAAATATACTCATTGTTTTGTCCTGTTGTTTTTAATTGATAACAACAACAGGATTCCAAGAGTTATGCCAATTAACAAAAATTTATTTATAAGCCTTTATATTCAGACAGTTAGATAACTAATACGTTATTTTAAACTGACTAAAAACTGAATGCTAATAAGCTAAAATCACTAATTTATTTATCTTTTGACTAAATTTTAGTTATAAAAAAACCACTTTATAAAGTGGTTTTTTTATAACTGGTCAACGCTTTAGTATTACTCAGGCACAAAACTTAATGCTTTATCCATTACCGACAAATCAGCCTGTTTACCGTGACCGTTTTCTGAAAGGTGACGTCTAAATCCGCGCGCCCCTGGCTGCCCCTGAAAAATTCCCAGCATATGGCGTGCTATATGCCAAAAGTTAGCACCTAAACGCATTTCTTCTTCTATGTAATCATACATAGCGCGCACCACATCGTGACGAGTCTGAGTATTAGCCACCTCACCATAAATCTTTTCATCCACCTCATTAAGCATAAATGGATTACTATATGCTTCGCGACCAATCATAACGCCGTCTATATGCGCTAAATGCGCTAGGCTTTCTTCAATTGTTTTAACGCCGCCATTAATGCTTAAGTCGAGCTGTGGGTAGTCTTTTTTTAGTTGGTAAACGCGTGGGTAATCAAGAGGCGGTACTTCACGATTTTCTTTAGGGCTTAAACCATTTAACCACGCTTTACGGGCATGAATAATAAAGTCATCACAGCCAACTTTATGGCTGGCTTCAATTAATGCGCATAAAAACTCATACGAGTCTTGCTCATCAATACCGATGCGTGTTTTTACCGTAACAGGAATACTAACTTCGCTTTTCATTGCCGCAACACACTGGGCAACCAGCTCAGGCTCGGCCATTAGGCATGCACCAAAGCGCCCGTTCTGTACTCTATCTGAAGGGCAGCCTACATTTAAGTTAATCTCATCGTAGCCACGCTCACCGGCAAGCTTTGCACACTTTGCTAGCGCCTCGGGATCAGACCCCCCCAGCTGCAAAGCAACCGGCCCCTCGTGCTGATTAAAGTGTAGGTAATCGCCGCGACCAAATAAAATCGCCCCCGTGGTGATCATCTCAGTGTATAAAACAGCGTGCTTACTCATCTTACGATGAAAAGTGCGACAATGACGATCAGTCCAATCAAGCATGGGTGCAACAGAAAAACGTCTGTTTAACGTTGGATTATCTAATGTGCGTTTTTGCAATGTAAAAGCCTCGGGGATTATAAGTAAATGCGCCCATAAAAAGGCGCTGTATTTTACACAAAAGCCTAATTAGCATCAATGTTAGCTGTATATTTGTAAACCAAAATAATGCGCGATACCGTTGAGTATATTTGTAACTGCCACAGAGCTTAAAATTAACCCCATGATTCTACTTATAATACTTGCGCCACTGTCGCCTATTAATTTATGCACATGATTTGCGAGTAACAACAGCACAAGCACAACAACTAATACAACCAACATCATCGACGATGTAGTAACTTGCTCAACCCACGTGTATTCTTCGTTACGGGTCATCAGTACTGCGCCAAGCATGGCGCCTGGGCTTGCTATAGAGGGAATGGCTAGCGGAAAAATAGCGGTTTCTGTGCTGTCGCGCACACTTTTAATCTCAGACTCGGGCTTACTTTCACCAAAAATCATTGAAAGCGCAAAAATAAGCAGGACTATGCCCCCCGCTATTTGAAACGCCGACAGCGGTATTTCAATTGCATTTAATAGCTGCTCACCGGCAATAACAAAAAAGAGTAAAACCACAGCGGATACACCCACGGCTTTAAAAACAACTTTTCGTTTAAACTTTTCATCTTCCCCACGTGTCACAGCAATAAATACAGGCACTGTACCTATAGGGTCTATCACCGCAAAAAAGAAAATAAATATAGCTACCAGTTCATGCATTAATGGGGTTCCTAGATAAAAAGTGTTTAATAAAAACGCTGCAAGTACAACACAGTATGTTAGTATATCACGGTAGCGTAAGGATAAGAGAATGATGAATATAGAATCACTCGTAAGTAAAGCAAAACAAGTTTGTGACAACCGTGGTGCGCGTTTTACGCCTATCCGCGAAAAAGTATTTCGCCTATTAGCTAGCGCCCAAGGCGGCGTTGGGGCGTACGATTTACTTGAGCAATTAAAAGTAACAGAAACAGGCGCAAAACCTGCAACAATCTACCGTGCGCTAGACTTTTTATCAGAGCTGGGCTTTATTCACAAAATAGAAAGCACCAATGCATTTATGCTTTGCCATCACTTTGATCATATTCATCCTGTGCAGCTATTAATTTGTGATAGTTGTGGCTTTGTAAAAGAGCTGCACTCTACGGTTATTTCTCACGAGCTAAACAACTTAGCAGCAGAAAGCGGCTTTGTTGTATCAGGACAAACTATTGAAGCACACGGTAAGTGTGAGTCTTGTAGAAGCTAAACCCAAAGTTTGTTTTAAAGCTATACTCATATTTAGATAGCCACTTTAGCACCAATTTTAAGAGTACCTAACATGAATGTTGAGTTCATTAATCCATTTTTATCTTCTTTGATCAATGTGTTATCTACAATGGCACAAACCGAGTTAAAACCAGGTAAGCCGCGTATAAAAACAGACGAAGTCGCCTGTGGCGATGTATCTGGTTTAATTGGCATGGTGGGCGCGCAAACTCGTGGCTCATTTTCAATTACCTTTGATGAAAACTTAGCTCTGACCATCATGGAACGCATGCTTGGTGAGCGCCCTGACAACATAGACGATGAAGTAACTGATATGGTTGGGGAAATTACTAATATGGTTACCGGTGGAGCTAAAAACTTACTCGGCGAAAAAGGCTATGACTTTGATATGGCTACGCCAATTGTAGTTGCAGGTAAAGGCCACACCATCACACATAAAAGTAAGGGCAAAAAAATAATTATGCCATTTAGCTGTGATGCAGGCGATGCAAATATAGAAGTTAGCTTTGATAAGTTATGAGCTGGCAACAAACTCAAATAACCTTAAAACCGCGTGCTCGAGGATTTCATTTAATTGATGATGAAATACTCGCGCAGCTGAGCGAGCTGGCCAATTATAAAGTTGGCCTATTACATTTGTTTATTCAGCACACATCGGCAAGTTTAACCATAAACGAAAACGCCGATCCAACAGTGCGCATGGATATGGAAAGCCACTTTAACCATTTTGTTCCCGAGCGCCAGCCTTACTATCGTCACGATTACGAAGGTGATGATGATATGCCAGCCCATATAAAAACCAGTACGTTAGGGTGTGAATTAAGTATTCCTATAAGCAATGGGCGCTTAGCGCTAGGTACATGGCAAGGTATTTACTTAGGTGAGCATCGCGACGCTGGCGGTGCAAGACGTATTATAGCGACCTTGCAAGGCGAAACCTTTTAACCTTGTATTGACCTCCCCTCCCTAGCTTTTACCACGTCACTTCGCATTATTTAAAACCCTTTATATCGCGCGGCGGCATGCGGCCACTCGTGCGTTTAATATTTATAAATAATTTTCGTAGCTATAAATCAGATCAAGATATTGTTTTAAAGAGATGTTTATTTTAGTGGGGTATTTAGAGAGATTGGAGCGGCACACGAGGCTCGAACTCGTGACCTCGACCTTGGCAAGGTCGCGCTCTACCAACTGAGCTAGTGCCGCTTTATAAACTATATATTTGTACAATTTCTTTTGGTTAGAAATTGGAGCGGCACACGAGGCTCGAACTCGTGACCTCGACCTTGGCAAGGTCGCGCTCTACCAACTGAGCTAGTGCCGCTTCATAGTTAGTCAGTAATTTGTCCGTTGGTGCGCGACGGGTCGCGTCCTACGTTCTGGCAACTGAACTAGTGCCGCTTTATAGATTGTCAGTAATTTGTCCGTTGGTGCGCGACAGGTCGCGTCCTACATTCTGGCAACTGAGCTAGTGCCGCATTACATTTCATTCAATATTCCAATTTCTTTGGTGAGAAATTGGAGCGGCACACGAGGCTCGAACTCGTGACCTCGACCTTGGCAAGGTCGCGCTCTACCAACTGAGCTAGTGCCGCTTCATATTTAGTCAGTAATTTGTCCGTTGGTGCGCGACAGGTCGCGTCCTACATTCTGGCAACTGAACTAGTGCCGCTTTAAATATTGTCAGTAATTTGTCCGTTGGTGCGCGACAGGCCGCGTCCTACGTTCTGGCAACTGAGCTAGTGCCGCTTTAAAGATTGTCAGTAATTTGTCCGTTGGTGCGCGACAGGTCGCGTCCTACATTCTGGCAACTGAGCTAGTGCCGAACTTACTGATGGTATTTAAACCACTCAAACACACCAACCCCGCGAGGGTTATCGTCTTGAGCGGGGCAGGATTCTACAATAATCTAATGTGTTTGCAAGTGTTTTTTACAAATTAAAGAATTTTTCTCTATACACCTTTAATTCCATAATAGAATCTTTAATGTCATCGAGAGCTAAATGAGAGCCTTTTTTATTTACCTGTTCTAGTACCTCAGGCTTCCAACGTCGGGCAAGCTCTTTAATTGTGCTTACATCTAAATTTCGATAATGAAAAAAGTCTTCAAGCTCGCGCATATACTTATTCATAAAGCGTCTGTCTTGACCTATTGAGTTACCACACATAGGTGATTTACCAGCAGGAACCCACTGCTTTAAAAAATTAAGCGTTTGTTCAACCGCATAAGCTTCATCATATGTACTGGCTTTACAACGGGCCGTCAGACCTGATTTCCCATGCTGTGTAGTACACCATTCGTCCATGCCATCTAACAACTCATCACTTTGGTGAATAGCTATAGTAGGCCCTTCCGCGAGTATATTTAAATCGGCATCAGTTACTACTGTTGCAATTTCGAGTATTTTATCTGTGGCCGGCTCAAGTCCAGTCATTTCCAGATCAAGCCAAATTAAATTAGATTCATTAATAGTCATAGTAACCTTAAACAGTGCTTTTCTTTAGATCCAACGCATTTCGATATATCATATTAGCATCAACCGTCGAGCTAAAGCTTTTTTATACGCAAAGCCGACATTTAAACCAAGGTTATAGGCCAAAAGTGGCAAAACAGAAAAAATTAAGTAAAGGCCAATCTCGCAGGATCAAGGCTAATCATCAAAAGCGCTTAAATAATGCCGATACAAAATTGGCAAAAGGTGGCGCACAAGAGTGGCAAACAGATAATCTGGGCGCAACCGAAAACGCTGTCGTGATCAGCCGTTTTGGCCAACACGCCGATGTAGAAACACAAGAAGGTGACGTATTACGCTGTAATATTCGCCGTACCGTTACTAACTTAGTGTGTGGTGATCAAGTACTATTTCGCCGCGCAAAAGTAAGTGAAGGCGACTTAGCGGGTGTTATTGAAGCAACACAAGAACGCCGCTCACAGCTTACGCGTCCCGACTTTTACGATGGCGTAAAAGTAATCGCTGCAAATATTGATCAAATTTTAATGGTCTCAGCGGTACTACCAGAGTTTACGCCCAGTATTATCGACCGTTACTTAATTGCCTGTGAAGACATGGGTATAGAACCTATTTTAGTACTTAATAAAATCGATTTAATCGACGACGAAGGCCTAAATGAAATTCAAAAAGTACTCGATATTTATCGAGGCCTTGGTTATCAGGTACTGCTTGTAAGTAGTGTAACCGGCGAAGGCATAGATGATTTAAAAAACGTACTGGTTGATAAAAATAATATTTTTGTTGGTCAAAGTGGCGTAGGTAAATCAACCTTAGTTAACACTGTGCTTCCTGATGCCGAAATATTAACTAAAGAAGTATCAGAAAACAGTGGCTTAGGGCAACATACCACCACTGTATCGCGCTTACATCACCTACCAAGTGGTGGTAACCTAATTGACTCACCGGGAATACGTGAGTTTGGTTTATGGCACTTAGATGTTGAACGGGTAACCTGGTGCTTTAAAGAATTTAGAGAGTTTATAGGTGGATGTCGTTTTAGAGACTGTAAGCATTTAAACGACCCAGGCTGTATAATTCAACAAGCGGTAGCCGATGGCGATATTTCGCAATTGCGATTCGACAGCTACCACCGTATTTTAGAAACAATGGCCGATGGCCGTGCTGGTGCACGCGCACCTCGCGTTTAATTTAGGAAACAATCTGTGAGTTTAGACAAATTTAAAATTGCAATGCAGTATGCAATGCCAAAGCACTTTATTTCACGCGTAGTAGGTAAATTAGCAGCAGCAAAAGCCGGTGCTTTAACTACAACGCTTATTAAACTATTTATTAAACAATATAAAGTAGACATGAACGAGGCTTTGTATGAAGACCCTGCGCACTACAAAACGTTTAATGAATTTTTTACTCGCCCATTAAAAGATGGTGTGCGTCCAATGGCGCAAGGCGAGAACGTAATTACTCACCCTGTTGATGGTGCAATTAGCCAACTGGGCGACATTGTTGATGGGCAGCTGATACAAGCAAAAGGTCATGACTACAGTCTACAAGCACTATTAGGTGGCTCTGAAGATGATACAACACCATTTTTAGGCGGAAAATTTGCTACTATTTATTTAGCGCCAAAAGACTACCACCGTATTCATATGCCTATAGACGGCACACTAAGTAAAATGATTTACGTACCGGGCGACTTATTTTCGGTAAACCCGCTTACAGCGCGAAATGTCCCTAATTTATTTGCTCGTAACGAACGTGTAGTGGCTATTTTTGAAACCGAAATTGGCCCACTTGCTATGGTACTAGTAGGCGCAACCATTGTTGCCAGCATAGAGACCGTTTGGGCTGGCACCGTAACACCACCAGCCGGTAGCGATGTGTTTAGCTGGAACTACCCTACTAAAGGCGAAAACGCCATTACCCTTAAAAAAGGTGAAGAAATGGGCCGCTTTAAACTAGGCTCAACAGTGGTACTAGCATGGGGTGCAGATAAAGCAGACATTTTAGACGACCAACTGCCTGAAACAGTAACACGTTTAAACACCGCATTTGCAACAATTAAAGAAAGTGAAGAGCTGTAAGCCCTCTGAATAAAGACGTTTTATCACATTGCTCTGTTCTCGTAGTTCACGGTTTTGAGTTCAGAGCAATGTTAATCTATAAGCTAAGTTTGATTTCGCTGCACCTGATGATAATTTAAAACGGTTTAAATACAATCATTACTAAATTACGCTTAGCTCTGTAGCAGCTTCAACAATACAGTCAGCTTACGCTTATCAAGTTCACCCATTTGCTCGCTATTACTGAGCGCAAAAATAATCCCTTCGTGTTCGGCGCAATTTATATCATCTCGCGATTCAACCACATTTGCCCATAACTCTAAATCATCTATCTCTATTTCGTGGTTTACACAACGTGTTAGCACGTCAATCAATACCGGCTTTGTGAGTGTATAACCGGGAGCACTTTCCTCTGCTGGGGTAGAAATAATCACGCTAATAGCATCATCTCTTTGCTCACCAAAGGTAATAAATTCGGCCAATGCTTTTTGTATATTCATAATATTTGTTATTCTTGCTGCTCTACTGCTGATAAGACTTAAAATGACGAGATTAAACTGCTCACAATGCCACACTGCGCTTAGTTGTAATGTAAACGATATAAACGCATGTTGGTGTAACCAATTACCTGCTATTTTACCGCTTGAAGAGTCAGCAACAAGCTGTTTATGCCCGCAATGTACGCTTAATAAAATAAACGCTTATTTAGCCCATATTTATACTCAGCCAATCAAAGCACAAATTGAGTTTGCTAAAAAATTTAGAGGTAATGACAATTTAATTGAAGGGCTAGACTACACCATGCAAAATGGCTACATGGTGTTTAGTAAATGGTTTTTTTTAAAGCGAGGTACATGCTGTAAAAATGGCTGTAAAAATTGTCCTTACAGCTAAATCACAACATGTTGATATACAATACGCGGTTAAATAAGTTCGTTGGGCACATCGTTGCTGTATTGTGCAAATTTATCCCCCCCTTTAAAACGTAACTCAATTGCTTTGATATGCTCTTCTTCGGCGTGTTTCCAAACGCCCGGCACACTATACACATGCTTTAAATAGCAAAAAAATTTATCGCGTAGTTGCGGATTAAACTGCCATCCTTGAGCTACATCTGCTACTTGGGCAGCTAAGCCCTCACGAGTATCAGCATGCTTAACTAAGCCTTCTATATTATAACAAGCCTGCCCTACAGTAATTACGCGCTTATTTAGTAACAGTGCTTCTAAACCGACCGTAGAGTTGATAGTGATCACCGCTTCTGCGCATTCAATAAGTTCACAGGTTTTATTGCCGTTTGCAAAAAGTGCAATTGGGTCTTTATCGTATAAATGGGTGTAATGCTTGTGCCACGACGGGTGTTCTTTAAAAACGACCTTTAAACTAGGGTCGTTCAATGCTTTCACTGCGCTAACAACTTCATCGTATAGCATTTCCATTGAGTCAATCCATGGCGAAAAGCTCGCTAATTGCGTATCGTGAGGCACTTGAAAAGGCACAAATATGTAGCGTTCAGGTATATTTTCAGCTGCAAAATCACAGCGTTTTTTATGGTTTTCTCGAGGGACAAGCGCCGGTGCATCAAAGTTTAAGGCATTATTTGCATTAAAATTTAAATAAAAATCAGGATCTCGACTTAGCGACGCATTAAAGTTAATCCCTTTAGGGTCTAAACTGGTGGTACCCGGAAGTAAACCATTTTCATAATAAAATTGCTTAATACCCAGTGCCTTGGCAGCCATAGCAACGGTAGTATTAGGCAGTTTATTACCATTCCATATCACCATTACATCAGGGTTAACTTCCGTTAATAAAGCTAAATATTTTGCGTAACGCAAACGCTCAAAAAAGCGCAGCCCCACTTTGTAAACCGCCGATACTAAAGCATTGTTCCAAAGGTTATTACGGGCGCGCTTACGTTTTAGTTGTGCATTAATAACATCGTTAAAATCAACTTTAAACGCTTTACTTAAATAGTGTATAGCTGAAAGCTTTGGCGCCCCCATAACATGCAGTTGGCAATCCATACTCAGCTTTTTGATTATTTTTTTATAGTACTTTGCGTGTACATTTTTGCGGGATATAAATAGGTAAGACATACAAGCTGTGCGCGCCAATTATTGTTTATAGGAAATAATACTAAGTGGACACTATTACAAAAGTAAGGTTCACTGCTACGAGTAAATAATTTACAGATGTTACCTAAATTCTTATTATTTTACTACGCAGCGGTGCCATCCTAGATAGAATCTCATTTTGTATGCTATGGCTAATATTTTGCTCTTCCATCGCATTTACAAGTAAGTCCACCACATGGTTAAAATCTTTCTCAGTTATGTGCATCCCAGTATGAATATCTACCATAGAGTCACCTTTGTACTTGCATGGGCCATCAACTAGCATACACATATGCATAATAAAGCCTTCTCTAAAGTGGCTTATGTCGCTGTGTTCAAAATAATGCAGTACTTGTTCATCATTACCTATTTGGTAAATAAAACTGTCTACAATACGCGCAAGCCCCGCTCGGCCATCAAGCTCTTGATAAAGTGATAAATTTGTTGAGCTTGCGCACCCTGCCAGGGCACTTAAACACAACCATAAAATGACAACGTTTTTCATTACCAATACCCTGTTACCGATAAGTACCACCCTGTTTGATCGCTCGCACCTGCAATGCTACCTAAATCTAAGTATGCAGCGGTGACACTCACGTGTTTGTTTGGCATCCAAGCAACAAATAAATCTTTCCAGTCTTGTTCACCCAAATTAAGGTTATTAGACTTTTGCCTATACTCTATACCTACGGCAACACTTCGGCTCAAAAACACAGCCGTGCTGCCTTCAAATAAAATTTTTGCATCATCATTTGCCCCACCATAACCAAGCAAACCGTGTTGATTAGCCTCACTGTAGCGAGTTGTGACGTTCCAAAACCAGTTAAGCCCCCCTACAGCGCCTAAGTGGAGTTTACTAGCTGCTAGGTAGTAATCAGTGCCACTAGTATCTTGTGCACCTACGAGGGTCGCAACAGCGCCATCATCAAGGGATTTATGCTGTATACCCACACTCAATTGCGGCCAGTCACTGTAAACTATGTCGCCGTATAAACGAATTTTAGCGCCCGTGATAGATTGCTCTATTTCGGTATCAAGTGCAGGCACGTCAAAACGTTGTTGAGCGTAGCTAAGTTCTACACGATTAAATAGGTTAACTTGTACTCCACATACATCTAAAGTGTAGTCTGTTACATCTGCACGGCTACAAAAGCCATTCACAGAGAACTCGTCTTCGCTGGCGTAACCTGCAAGCTGTGCCCAAGGCACAATACCGCCGCCCCCGCTGCCTTCTATTTGCGAAACCCCGGGGGTCGCTAATAACTTACCATCGCTTGCTAAACCAGAAAAACTCGAGCTAAGTAATAACCCAAGTAATAAACACTTAACTTTTTTCATAATATTCCTTTAGCCACTGTTCTAATAACTCTGCTTTTAAAGGCCTACTTAGGTAGTAACCCTGAGCATGGTCACAATGCATAAGTTTAAGTAAGTCTAACGAATCTCTGTTTTCAACGCCTTCTGCAACAACGCTAAAGCCTAATTGATGCCCTAAGGTAATCGACGACTGCACTATGTATTGATCCTTGCGCGACTCATCTAACTTTAAAATAAAGCACTTATCTAACTTTAGCTCATCAATAGGCAGCATTTTTAATCTCCCCAGTGATGTTTGCCCTACGCCATAATCATCCAATGAAATTTTTACACCAATGGCTTTTAAGTTTTGTAATGCTTTTATGCCTTTTTCTTCATTTTCAATCATGTCGCGCTCAGTTAATTCAACAGTAATGAGGGTTGGATCAACATTGTATTTTTTTAGAGTACGCACTAACGCTGAATGAAAACTCGGTGAGGCAATATCTTGTGCTGACACATTAATTGCTGCCTGCATTTCAATCCCTTTAGCCTGCCAATCAGCCACCTGAGAAACCACCGTGTTAACAACCCATGATGTAAGCTCAACAATAAGCCCCGATTGCTCGGCTAAATCAATAAACAGTTCTGGGTTTACCCAGCTGCCATCTTTACGTTGCCAGCGGATCAGTGATTCGACTTTATTTATTTTTTGTGTGTGTAAATGCAGTTTAGGCTGATAGGTCATAAATAATTGCCCATCATCATCGCTAATGGCTTGTTTAAGCTCATCTAACATTTTAAGACGATCTAAATGCGCTTCGTCTTCACCATTTTGGTAATAATGAATACTGTCTTGGCTATCTGTTGCATTGTCTACGGCAATAAGTACGCGGCGCATTAAATCATCGCTGGCAAGGCCTTGCATAGGATACTCGACAACCCCAGCGCTAAAGCGTAAGTTAATTTTTAACGTTTTAATGGTATAACACGCTAATAGCTGTGCCATTAAACCAACTATACCGCTTTTTTTCTCTCTGGCAGCGGCACTTGGAAACACAGTTAAAAACTCATCGCCACCAATACGCGCATGAAAGCCGCCAAGTTCATCCGAAAAGCCACTAATTCGATTGGCAACCGCTTTTAAACATTCATCGCCTACGCGTGGGCCTAGCTTATCGTTTATATGCCGTAAACCTTTTATATCAATAGCAACTAGGGTGTATTGTGTAGAGGGAGTCAGCTCATCATCGAGTACTTCAAGCATAGCCGAGCGGTTATAAAAGCCGGTAAGCGAGTCATGGCGTGCCTGAAAACTAATTTTTTGTTCACGCTCGTTAATATCGTTACCCATGTTATCAAAGGCGTTAGCAAGGGTTGCTATTTCAGTACTTTGTTTAGATGCATTAAATTCAAACGCGTAATTACCTTGTGCAAACTGCCTAGCAATAACTGCAAGCTGAGAGAGTGGGGTTGTTAAGTTATTTGCCAGTAAACTACTGGTAATAACCCCCACCAGCATAGTTAAAATGGCCATAATAATTAGCGTAAACAATAAGTTTTCAAAATCGTTATAGCTTTGCGTTAAATCAGCACTGAGCAAAATTGTTACCGCATCCCCTTGTAGGGAGGGCAACATAATATCTTGGTTTTTATATACAGGATAATCACCAAACAAACGCGTTGTTGTGGTGGTGTTAAAGTAGTTTTTAGGTGAAAAAAACTCTGGGCGATTAAGCAACGAGCTTCTTACGAGGTTGTCCTGCTCAGCAATAAAGCTGACATCCATTCCTGTTAGGTTTTTAAGTTCTAGGGCGACTTCGTCATCAATTTTAAAACCCACTAAGCTGTATGCGACCGTTCTAGGCGCCCTTACAGGTAGTAAAATAACTTGATATAACTGATTATTAAGAACAACAAAGCTCGATTGCTCTGGCGAAGTTAATAACTCATCCAGTAACGGCTTTAAATTTTGAGGGTACAAATCTGCATTAGTATTGGCTGAAATTAATTTACCTGATAAATCAATCAGTAGCATAAGCTCTGCATCAATACGCTGGCTGTGATTAAACAACACACTACTTATGGTGCCTGCATCGCGAGTGGCAACCGCTTGCTTAAAGCCAAAGTCGGCAGTGAGTACTTTAGCAGCAGTAAGCAGTAGGCTTTCTTTTGCGCTCAGATATTGCTTATATACATTTTGCGCTACGCTAATATCTTGATTTACTTTTTCTTCTTGAAATTTACTTGTAGACCACCAAAAGCTAACAATGCTCACCATCGTGGTCAGTAACACTAAGCCTACACATAAAACAATAATGCGGTTTTTTAAACTGTTAGTCATTACCGCCCTTAAACTTACTACCAAAAGTATTTCGCGGTGCTGGGGTGGAGGTATTAACCTTAATTAGTAACTCATTGTTATTGTTTATTGTTATCATTTTTTTATTTTCCAACGGTGCAGTTTGTAGCGCATGCCACACACTCAGCGTAGTCGGTAACGGCGTTATGTCTAAAGTTAACTTACCCGTATTATTCGTTTTATAAACGTGCTCACTATTGGCTACATAAATATAGCCAACCATAGAGTCATGAATATTACAGCCTAGTACAACAACACCTTGTTGATCAAAAGTCACAGGCTCTTTAGGTTGGCCTGAATAGAGTTTTAGCTGAAAGGGCTTAGCCTGAGAAAAAGAGTAAACATGATGGCGAATATTATCGCTGTTAGGAAAGTTAACCTGCTGGCCTTTTTGCACCACCAGTAAATCAGGCAAAAACGCTTTATGTACTTGGTCCATTACCGCAACGGGTAACGGAGTGCGCTCTGACTTTGCCGCCTTATAAAGCTCAACGATTGCGTCTTTTAGTGGCTGACCATGCTGGTCTTGAATTACTAAATCAATATTTGCGCCCAGTACGCCTTGGCTAAAAAATAAAGTAGCGGCGAGTAAATAACCTCTTTTATTAAAAACTTGCTGCACTTGCCTAAACATATCAACACCTAAAAGTTAATCTTAGGTTAAGTTAATTAGAGACTAGCACTAATTGCAAGGAATATAGCCCAGTAACTAAAAATAAAGACTGGGCTTTGTTTTTTTACATACTTTAGTTGTACTATTTTACAATAAGGTCGTAATCAGTATCTAAAATATTAATTACTTCTTGGCGAGGATCTTCAGGAATTACAATCTCTTTGCCAATGATTTTACTGGCAATGCCTACATAAGTGTTAGACACCTCAAGCATGACCGACTCTGGTAAAATAAAGTCTTTAGCAAGTTGCTCACGCTCATCCATGCGGTCTTTATTTAACAGCACGTCACTTTCTGGCACAGTAGAAATTAATAACTGGCGGAACCCTTCTTTAGAGTTTTCGATTATTTTACCATCGCGGTAAGCCGCGCCATCCCATATGCGCGAAGAATCTGGGGTGCCTACTTCATCAATATAAATAAGCTGTTGGTTACCGTCTAAATCCTCTACATAACCAAACTCAAATTTTGTATCTACAAATATTTGGTCAAGCTTTGCCAGCTCTTCACTAATTAGCTTAAAGCCCTCAACCAATAGCTTTTCGTATTTAGTCACATCCTCTGCCGATTTAAAATTAAATACGTCTAAATTATCAGTGATATTAGCGCGCGTAATATTCACATCATCAACAGGTGGAATATCAGCCACGCCTTCGATAATACCTTTTGTAGAAGGGGTTATTAGTACGTTTTCAAGCTTTTGGTTTGCCGTTAAGCCCTGAGGTAAATCTATGCCACAAAAGTTGCGAACCCCTTTACTGTAATCACGCCACATGCTGCCGGTTATATATTGGCGCGCAATCGCTTCTACTTTTACGGTACTTGCTTTGCGTACAATCCATACATAAGGATGTGGAATATCAACAATGTGGTTACCCGCAAGGCCAGCTTTATCAAATAACTTAAACCAATGAGATGCAACAGAGTTAAGCGCAATACCTTTTCCCGGCACGCCGTTTAAGCCATTTTCGCCTTGCCAAATACAATCAAAAGCAGAAATACGGTCTGAAATAACCATAATTGCCAGCTCAGTTCCTTGCGGAACTTTATAGTTTTTTTCTTTAATGAGGCGTGCGCTGTCTTCATCTGTTAGCCAATAAACCGAACGAACTTTACCGCTGTGTACGGCACCTTTAGTGCGAATGGGTAAGTCATCGTTTACGTCTAAAACTTTATAGCTAGTCATGCTATCTCCGGGGTTAGGGATGCTCATAGAGCAAAGTATGGTATGGGGTTATAAGCGCTATATAATAAATCAGCCTACCCTAAAGCTCAATCAGCACTGAAAACTAAATAACCTGAACTCTGGTTAAGTGACTAACTAGGGCGTGTTGTAATATGCTTATATTTAAATTTATTTTCTCTAGCCAAAGATTTTCAATGAAAGCAAGGCGAATTTACGCGTCAATAGCTGTCCTATTGCAAGTAAACTCAACGCAGTTAGCGCTGAAAATAGCTGCTAGAAATAGGTTTATTACCCAGAGCTCAGTTTAAATAACCACGCAATATTTATATGGCTGTAATAATGCGGTAAACTTAGCGTGCTAACTAGAGGAGTAACGCTTGGACTACCTAACTGCGACCGCAAATAAAAAATACCTAATGTATATTTCGCAAAATTATTCATACGCTATTTTAAGGCCGCTTCAGGCGCAAATTTTAGCTCATGGTGGAGAAGTTCGGTGGTTTTTAGCGGGTAATGAAGTAAACCCCGACTTTTTAGATGATGATGAAAAGCGTTTAAACTCGATTCCCGCTACCCAGAAATGGAATCCAGATTTAGTTTTTATTCCTGGTAATATTGTTCCAAGTTTTATTCCTGGTAAAAAAGTAGCTGTTTTTCATGGTTTTAATTCAGGAAAACTAAATAGAAGAGGGAAAGAAGATCACTTTAATATTCGTGGGTGTTTCGACTTATACTGTACGCAGGGTCCCAATACCACCACCAAATTTAAAGAGTTGGCGCGACAATATGGTTTTTTTAAAGTAGTAGAAACAGGCTGGCCAACATTAGACCCTCTTTTTAGTAATACGCTAAACAACCCTTATGTAAATAATGATCCACGTCCTACACTACTAATTTGCTCTACTTTTTCACGAAACCTGTCACTAGCTCCCAAACTATATGAACAAATAAAGCAATTTAGCCTGCAAGGGAAGTGGCGTATTTTAATGCAATTTCATCCTAAAATGCCCCAAGAATGGGTAGATAAATATAAAGCATTAAATAATAAAAACTTAACCTTTATAGAAACCGATAATGTGATCCCTCTTCTCAAAGCGGCTGATATAATGCTGTGTGATACATCATCGGTGCTATTAATGTTTTTATTACTAAGAAAGCCCGTTGTTACATTTCGAAATCAAAAGCCTCAGCCTCATTTAATCAATGTGACAGAGGCTGATAAAATAGAAGCAGCAATAGAGCACGCATTAACGAGACCTAAAAATTTAATGCAGCATATTGAAAATTATTGTCTAGATATTCACCCTTATAGCGACGGTAAATCTAGTTTACGCGTGCTTAACGCAGCTAATGAGTTTTTACACAAAAGCGACAAACTTAAACCAAAGCCAATAAATATAATTAGAAGCTTTAAAATGCGTAAAGACCTCAAGTATTGGGGTTGGTAACACCACACTGTATGATTGAGCTTGATAATGTAACCTTTAAATGGCATAAAAATGATGCCAAGCCTACGCTAAATATTCCAACCCTTAGGGTTGATAAAGGCGAGCATATTTTTTTACATGGTCCCAGCGGCGTCGGTAAATCAACCCTGCTTGCGCTATTGGCAGGTATAAACACACCAAGTAGTGGCAACATACGTATTTTAAATCGCGATTTAAATACACTTAGCAATACGCAAAGAGACGTATTTAGAGCGGAGAATATTGGCTATATTTTTCAAAACTTTAATTTATTACCGTATTTAACACCCATTGAGAATGTCACGCTTGGCTGTGAATTTTCAAAAAGCAGAAAACAAAAAGCCTTACAGCAAACAACAGAGTCCAAGCCAAGCTTACAAAAAGAAGCGATACGCTTATTAACAGCATTAGGCTTAAGTGAGTCTTATCATAGTAAAGATGTTGCCTCGCTCAGTATTGGTCAGCAACAGCGGGTTGCCGCCGCTCGAGCATTTATTGGCAGCCCAGAGATTATAATTGCTGATGAGCCTACCTCGGCACTCGATACCGCAAATAGAGAAAGCTTTATAAAGCTGTTATTCGAACAGGCTAAGCGCGCCAACAGTACGTTAGTTTTTGTAAGCCATGACGAAACATTAAAACTGCTATTTAATCGTGCAATTAGCCTAGTTAGCTTGCAGGAGAAGTTATGATCCTGACTAAGTTAGCTTATAAAAGTTTGCTAAATCGCCGAGCAAGTGTACTGCTCACATTGTTTACCATTGCTATTAGCGTAATGCTTTTACTAAGTATTGAGCGAATTCGCATGGATGCAAAAACCAGTTTTAGTAATACCATATCTGGGACAGACCTAATTGTAGGCGCCCGCACTGGCGATATTCAATTACTGCTTTCCTCTGTATTTAGAATAGGTTACGCCAATAATGGGGTGAGCTGGCAAAGTTATCAGTACATCGCAGCTCAACGTGGTGTTAAATGGAGCATTCCTATTAGTTTAGGCGATAGCCACAAAGGCCAAGCTGTACTAGGTACAAGCCGCGATTACTTTACCCACTATCGCTTTGGTAAAAAACAAAGGTTAAGTTTTCAACAAGGCCACGAGTTTGAGCATTTAAACCAGGTGGTACTTGGCAGCGATGTAGCGAGCCGTTTAGGGTATGCACTTGGTGATAACATAGTAATCTCACACGGCATGGGTAATACGAGCTTTCATCATCATAAAGACAACCCATTCATTATCGTCGGTATTTTAAACGCCACTGGCACGCCAGTAGATAAAACCTTACACATACCTCTAGCAGCTATTGATTTAATACATGGTGGTTCACACTCTGCGAATAATGACGACGATGAGCACGATGAGCACGATG
>NZ_DJHW01000004.1:0-2718 GCF_002433295.1 Pseudoalteromonas sp. UBA6610
CTGCCTTGCCTAAAAACCAAACATACTGCTGCAAATTTAACCATCAAAGATCAACACGCCCTAGTGCATTTCCCCCTTTAACTACCGATTTATATCTTCCTGCTTTACCTACTATGGTAGAGAAACTAAATACTAACCAAGCCATGGTTAACTTAACACTTAGCGTATACTTTGCAGCCTACGCCATAGGATTATTGTTTTGGGGTCCATTAAGTGAAAAATTTGGCCGTAAACCTGTTTTGCTTATGGGCCTTGGAATATACGTAATAGGCAGTGTGCTTTGTGCGTTATCTAATTTTGTAGAAATGCTTATAGGCGCGCGTTTATTACAAGCCTTTGGCGGAAGTGCAGTAACGGTTGTAGCCACGGCAATAGTAAAAGATTTGTACGATGGCCGCGAGCGAGAAAAAATTATCGCCACTATTATGTCGCTGGTTATTATTGCCCCTATGGTGGCGCCTGTGCTGGGCGCATTGCTATTAAAAATTGCTAATTGGCATATGATGTTTGCTGCTTTAGCCGTGTTTGGCTCGGTGGCTATGTTATTTACCTTTTTTTACCGCGAAACCTTACATACACGCTACGCCGGCTCTGTTTTTCAGTCGTGGGGGCGATTAGCTGTAGTAGTTAAAAACCCGCCATTTTTATCGCTATTGGCTGTTTTTACTATTGTGCCTATGGCGTTAATGTCGTTTTTAGCGGCGGGCTCTTATGTATATATCAATGGGTTTGGTTTATCTGAGCAAACCTTTAGTTACGCCTTTGCAGCGAATGCTGTGTGCGCCTCGTTTGGGCCAACAATTTATATGCGGCTTTCTAAACGTGTATCGGTGAAAAAAATAATTACTGCGAGTTTTTTAACCCTAACAGCATGCGGTATAAGTACCATTTTTATAGGTGGTTTATCGCCTTGGGTATTTGGTGCATTAGCAGCAATAGCCACCCTAACCGTTATTATTACCCGCGTGCCCGGTACTAATTTAATGTTAGAGCAACAAACAACTGACACGGGCTCTGCTGTGGCCGTTATTCAGTTTTGCTCTATGATTGCAGGCGCAATAGGCATGGCGCTTGTATCGCTTAATGCAGAAACATTAATTAAAAACTTAGGTGTTATTCAGCTAAGTATTGGCCTTATAGCGCTTACTTTATGGTTGGTATTTAAAAATAAGGCGTATGTAAGCACCTATATGTCTAAGGTTTAAACACGCTAAAACCGAAAAGGCAGTACAGTAAATTAAAGCTGGCTGTACTGCCTTTTTAAAAAATTACTCCCCCGCTTTTATCGCCTCAATTACCGTGTGCATGCGCTTTGCCATTGGCCTGTTACGATGATGACACACATAAATATTTTCGCTGATTGGGTTGGCTAAATGGTGCGTTTTTATAAGCGCTGGTTTATTAAATGCGCCCACCGCATAGGCAGGTAAAACAGTAAAACCTAGCCCTAAACTTACTGGTTCGAGTATTAAACTTATTTGGTTAGAAAACCCCGTACGCTTAATTTGATCAACATGCTCAAACTCACTGTAGTTTTCGCTAAGTAATAGCTGCGCGTGGTGTTTTGCATCGGGGTGGCCAATAAAGCCAAGCTCACATAAAACCTCCCATGTTGGGTTTTTAATATGTGCTGGAGTTACTAATAATAAAGCTTCTTGGCCAATTTTGTGGCTGGTAACTTCGCTAAGCGTGGGGGCTTGGGTTAAAAAGCCTATGTCGGCACTGTGGTTTGCTACAGCTTGCTCTACACTGGTATTAGGTGCAAAGCGATAATCAATATTAAGCTCGGTATGCTCAGCCTGTAATGCTAATAATTGGCTATAAAATTGTAGCCCACAACTACCAGGCGATTGTATTTTTACTAGGCCGCTGTAAGGCGAGTCATCTTTTAATTGTTGTTCTAAAAATTGCCATTCTTTTAATAACAAGCTGCCTTGCTGATACAAGTTTTGCCCATGCACGGTAAGGGTAAATTGTTTGCCGTGGCGCTCTAATAGCGCGCAGTTTACTTGCTGCTCTAGCTTTTTAATATGCTGACTTACGCCCGATTGGGTCATAAATAAGCGCTCGGCGGTTTGGGTAAAATGATTTACCTCAACCAACGTACAAAACGTGTTTAACCATGTCGGGTTTATCATTACAAAACGTACTCAAAATGATGATTAATGATAATTTTACTTAATAAACACGGGTTCGTAAACTAACTCCATCAACTAATCACAGTTAAAGAGGAAGCATTATGAGTCATACATATCCACGTAGTTTTTCGCACATTGGTATTTCAGTACCAGATGTTGAAAAAGCCGTAGAGTTTTACACTAAGGTGATGGGCTGGTACACCATAATGGAGCCTACCGTGATCACTGAAGATAACAGCCCCATTGGCGAAATGTGCACCGATGTATTTGGTCCAAATTGGGAAAAATTTAAAATAGCGCACCTTTCAACAGGCGACCGCATTGGTGTAGAAATTTTTGAATTTAAAGACCAAGAAAACCCTAAAGACAACTTTGAATACTGGAAAACCGGTATCTTCCATTTCTGTGTACAAGACCCTGATGTGGAAGGCTTAGCGGAGCGTATTGTTGCTGCAGGTGGTAAAAAACGTATGCCAGAGCCACGTTACTACTACCCTGGCGAAAAGCCGTACCGCATGATCTACATGGAAGACCCGTTTGGTAACATCCTTGAGATTTACAGCCACAGCTACGAGCTTAT
>NZ_DJHW01000072.1:0-19588 GCF_002433295.1 Pseudoalteromonas sp. UBA6610
TATTTAAGCCGGCGTATTTTAGCGACTTTTGCCATAAAGTAAACAATAAACCCTAAATACTTTTGTGCGTTTTTTGTACGGCCTTGAAATGCATGTAAATTTATTCGTATCTAAGACATGTTGGCGTGTATGGATTGAAATTTGTTCAACCAAAGGGCAAATTAATCACAGCCATGATGCAAAGCTTTCGCGTCCTGCTAGCCAACGTATTGATGTAAAAATTAATCTTAAAAGGGCAGTACTCGCCAATATTATTAAAAACTAAAAAAAGTGCTTTACCTAAAGTTAGCTTGAGGTTTTATCTTGTGTTTAAGCAATCAACTAGGGTAAATAATAATGAAATTAGAACACGTACATTTAGTAGTAAACGATATAAATGCCATGCTTAAATTTTACCAAGCAGCCTTTCCTTATTGGTCTATTAGAAGTGAAGGGCATAACACCTGGTATGGCAAACCTAAGCGCTGGGTACATTTTGGCGACGATAATCACTACATTGCTATAAGCGATAATGGCGAGCATAAAAACAGAGATTTGGCAGGGCATCAAGTCGGGCTGGCTCACTTTGCCTACGTTACAAACAACCTAGACGCTGTTATACAGCGCTTAAAACACGCCGGATTTAGCATTGATAAAGAGGGTGCAGAAAACCCATTTAGAAAAAACGTATATTACTTAGACCCAGCAGGATTCGAGGTTGAGTTTGTGCAGTATATGAGTGACATTCCAAGCGAGCGTAATAACGACTTATAAAATAGGCAGTAAACAACGGTGTAGAAAAGCGCATAATATGGCTTTTCTACCCATTGTGTTTTTACCCGTATTATTTATTACTCACCCCAAGCTGGGCCTTTAAATCATTAGCAAAACTCACAAACTTTTCTTTAATGGTGCGTTTAACTTTTACCTCCACCGAACCTAAAACTGTTTTACCTTCGAGGTTAATTGTGGGGCCTTGGCGCTTATTAAGCGACACCGTTTTGTTTTCAAAACTACCTAATATACAAAACATTTTAGAAACTACATTAACGTGCTCTGGTACGTAAATTTCTTCGCTGCCAAAAATACAATTTACATGCACGGTAACATGTTGGTGGGCAAAAATAGCATCAGTAAAATCTAAAACAATCGACCCCATATAGTTTTGAATATAAATATTTTTAGGCACCACCCATTGGCCGCTACGCTCGCTTGAGCCTAAAATGCTTCGCAGTGTTAAGTTTTCTTCATCCGCTTGTTGGGCACTGTAGTTAGGGGCAAATTGCGTTTGCTTTTGAGCACTGTACTGGGTATCTGTAGTAAGGGTTAAATCCTCTACTAAATTAAGTAACGCAGTATTTTCGGTTGCTTCCATTGCACTGTCTAAGCGCCTTTCAAAGGCTTCAGCTGAAATAACGCCATGGCTGTAGTTATAAATAAGTTGATCTATCACTTGTTCGCGAACTTGCTCTATTGGGCGGTCTTCAATTTTTACAGACATGGGAATAATCCTTTTTATATGAGTTACCACTGTACATAGCAAGTGGTGTACCAAAATTTAACTATTTATATATCAATGATTTATTGTTTTAGTAGCGTCGCTTAATTTATTATATTAACGATAGATTAACCAAAACAGCAATATAATCGTTATTTTCACTACTTAAGAAAGTTTTACCTAATAGCCTGTAAATGTTTACTCGGAGGTATTTTTATTTATACCCAATAAAATAGCTAACTTTATGAATTTAAAGTGTTAATAAAGTTGGCCTAAAGCTCGCATACATAAAAGTGTCTTTAATCAAAAGGAGAAAGATTATGAAAACATTCAACAAATCTATGATTGCGGCTTTAGTTCTAGGTACTACAGCTATGGGTGCTCAAGCGGGCACTTGGGAAAATGAAAGTAAAGATGCTTGGATTGATGGTAAGGCAGAAACAGTGCTTCTTATGAACACTAATCTAAACAACTTTGACATTAACACTGATGTAAAAAATGGCAAGGTAGTACTTACAGGTAAAGTAAACAGCGACCTTGATAAAGAGCTAGCTGAAGAACTTGTAATTAGCCTAGATGGCGTATCTGATGTAGAAAACAACCTAACTGTTGTGAAAAACATGGATATGGACGACAAAGATCGTGACACTATGGATGATGACGATAACGACTTAACTGACGCTAAAATCACCACAGTAATTACTACACGTTTCTTATTTGACTCAGAAGTTGACGGTACAGATATCGATGTTGATACCGACAACGGTATAGTAAAACTTAAAGGTTCTGTTGAAACAGAAGCTGAAAAGCAGTTAGCAGTAAAAATTGCTAAAAATGCTGAAGATGTTCGTGACGTAGTAGATGAACTAACTATTGTTGCTGAATAATACACTATACTAAAAAGCCCAGCTTAGCTGGGCTTTTTGCTTGTCATTTTTAAAGGAGCTATATCATGGATATCATTCGTATAATACTGTCGATTTTATTACCGCCACTGGGTGTATTTTTACAAGTTGGTTTAGGTATGCACTTTTGGCTAAATATTTTACTAACTTTACTGGGTTACTTCCCTGGTTTAATTCACGCTATCTACATTATCGCTAAAAAATAATGTGTGGTGTGTTCAATGTGAGCCGGCCACTTTTTTATAGTTATTAAAATTGTAAAAAAGCGGCTTACATACTTCTGTGTTTATTTTTCTGTTATTTCCTGCCTATTCGCATGCAAAAAGATTACTATTTAAGCAGTCAGCTTACTGATTGTTAAAATAAAGGTTTTTGCTAGTGACAAGCCTTAAAAAACTTTTTATACTGCAACCCGCTTTAGTCGCTCAGTGGCTAAACGCTTCAAAAATTAACTACCTCGTAGTTATACAAAGTTGGCCCCTTAGCTCAGTTGGTTAGAGCACACGACTCATAATCGTTAGGTCCCCAGTTCGAGTCTGGGAGGGGCCACCACTTTTCAAAGCTTCCCAAGTAAATACCTATTAACAGAAATTACCCTGTGCTACCTCTGCGCTACTTTTTATTTCTATATAATAAGAACGAAATAGTTAACACTTTATATAGATCTATTGGTAAAGTGTATAATAAGGTGTATATTTAACTGTAAAATTCACTGTCAATTTAGTTGTAGCGTATGAATAAGTTTATTTTGGAGCATTCTCCATTAGTAATGGCTTTGGTCGATTTGAGATTCACGACTATCCCGAAGAAAAAAATAGAGCAAGGTTTAGAGGATTTTAAAAGTTCTCTTTTTGATCTTGGACTATCAATTTTTCATGAATCAGAACTTAATCAAGTTGAAGCTCAACCAACTACCGAAGGGCATCTTGAGTTTAAGACTCATAAGAATCAACGTTTTGACTTTCTGAGTTTGCAGCGCAATAAAAGTGTAATTCTAACTACAGAGTCTTTATGTTTTCGAACAACTGATTACAAGCACTTTGATGAGTTTAAAGATTTTTGGACACTAATAATTGAAGCCTTTTTCAATAGCTTCCCGCAAGCAAAAAACGCTGGGATGCGTCGAATGGGGCTTCGATATACTGATGTTTTTCTACCTCAACAAGACGATCAATATACAGATTACATAAGTGAAGAGTGGATTTCACATACACACAGAGCCAGTCAGTTAAGTACTCTGAATACTTTTAGGCAGCAAAGGCAAACAGATCATGGAATTATTAGAGTTGAACTGGAAGAAAGGCTTCCTGATAACGGAACCATTGAGCTTTTCCCTCGTGATATACAGGATCCCCCTCCAGTAAGTGTCTCAGTTAACATTAAAGATATTTGGAAAACTGCATCTCCCAGTAAGTATGCACTTTTAGATGTTGATCATTCATGGCTGCCCAACGAAAAAGAGGTGATGGGGCTGTCTATCGAAACGATAAACAAATCTTTACAATTATTGCACGGAGATAGTGCGGATATCTTCTGGGGCATATTAAGCGCTCATGCGGAAAAGGTTTGGAATAAAAGGGAAATAGGAGAAGTTTTATGAATTCATTTGCTATTAGTTCATCAAGTAGAAGTAGTACCTTAGTTAAAGCTGGCGTACTAATTTTGACAGCTGCAACAGCCGCAAGTGCAAACGCTCAAGTAGCCGAGAATAAGCAAATTTTACTTAATGGTTGGGATTCACAACAGCCTGATACTACTAGATTTACTGCATTGAGAAGTGGTGATGTATCGGTAGTAACAATTTCTAATTTAAAGCCATTAAGCTATCAAGAGAATAAAAATATAAAACCAATTTCAACAACAGATATGTTACATACAATATTTTCCTCTCTTGGTGTTAGTGTTTCTGATTTAGAGCAAGTCATTGGAGTTAAAAGAGCTACAGTATATAACTGGAAAAAAGGTGGAGATATAAAAGGAGATGCAACTTTTAAAAGGCTGCAGGAGGTATTTTCAATTGCTCAAGAGATCTCTAACTTCAGCTCTAAGCCTTTTGGTCGCAAAGCTAAAAGTGTCATATTAGACGGAAAATCATACATAGAATTACTTACTCAGGATAATTTAGATCGTCCCAGAATAGTTGAGCATGCAAGAGTTCTTGCTAACCAAAATGAAAAAGGCTTAGAGAGGTCAAATAAACCAATCTCTTCGATGAATGACATTAATTCACTGTCGGGAGAAGTGTTTATTAATGGATAATCCTACCGATTCAAGACAGATACTTCTGGAACTAGAATGGAGACAAGGAAGTGTAATTAGCTGCCAACAGTTATTGGCAGCAGCAAATGAACACGGGATTCCTATCCCTGAGCTACCCGATAATCCAGTTGCTCATATTATTATTATTAGCATGAGCTGTGATGTTGTATATGGTGACTTTGAAGTATTACCTAATGTAGAAGCACAGGTCTGTTTTCTTAACCCAAAGGCTAAAAACTCAAATGCTAAAATCATAGATCCAAGGAAAATGGTTCTTGTACATGATAAAAATAAGTTTGATATTAACATGAATGGCGCTGTGTCTTTCAATAGAGCACTCCTTTTGCATACCAAACCAACTTCAAAATTATTACTTGATTCTCTCAATTCGCTACTTAGATGGAAGGTTGCGCAATATAATCGTCTGGCTCTTCCTGAAGAATTAGTAAATCGTATTGGTAACGCACTTAGAGATAATAAATTTCAAAAATGGGTTAAACAGTACGCACACTATTTTGAAGGGATTTTCATAGAACTTAATAGCTTTGAAGAATTAAAAGAAAATGAAACATATGCGTTAGGTATTATATGTGTAGTAAACGCGGCTAAATTAAATGATGAGGTTAATATAATTGAACTAAGCTCTCAATTTGAAGAGCTAATTATCCAGCCAATAGGTGAGGTAGAAAAAGTTATGCTCCTAAATGATACTTATGATCAAGAGGGGCTAGACGCAGTAATAAGCTCAAATGAATTTACGTATGATATGTTAAAAAGGTTTAGGCGATATCCTTTTGATCATTTCTCATTGGATCCTGAGCAAAATGATGCCCCTGTTTCAATTTGAGTTAGAGACGAGCTTTTTGTTCTGTGAGGTGATCATCTTAAGATTTGTTCATGATGCCTGTATACAATTCGATGACCTCAAATAACTTAAGATAGAATAAGATTTTAACTAAATGAAATATACAAACTAAAAGAATAGTTACCTCAAATAAACTTCAGTAATTTCAGCCCTGAAATGACCGAGCTCTTGTGACACAGTTTCGAGAGCTGTTGCTCTACCCAAGCCTAATTTTTTTAGCTCATCCATTCTTTCTTGTGCGTAGCTATGCCTGAGGCCATGACCGCCTTTACCTTTTACTGTATAAATACTACCTTCTCGACCAAGCCATTTACTATCTAGTGTAGGGCGCTTGTCTGCTTTACGCTCTAATACTTTGGCAATTGTTAAAAGTTCATGGGCTCTAACCCTGCTGCGTGGGCTATTTGTGTAGATAAATTATATTTTCTAGTTTGATGTTCACTGATTGCGTGAGCTTGGCTGGAGTGTAGGCACGAGACTTTTCGATTACCTCTTTTTCGTATTTTTTAACACTCAGTGTTTCTTTTATGCTTGTATTTTAATATCGAAAGGCGATGGCTGGATTTGCATATAAAGATTTAAATAGGTGAATAAGTAGCCTCTAGCAATGGCTTGCTAGAGGCTTTAACCAATTAATTTACTTGGTACTTACTGTTAGTACGAATGTAAATAGTGGCTGTTTTGTCGCTAGTGTTCTCAATCGTGTGGGTAAAGTTACCGGTTGATTCTACATAGCTGCCTGCGCTTAGGTTTTGCGCTTTATCTTGCTCGCTTGAGTTGTACTCAACGGCGCCGGCTATAACAACAGCACGAAATTCGCTTGCATCTGTTTTTATTTCACCTTTAAAGCCGGCAGGAAGTTTAATCATTGAGCCGTTCATATCGGCTGTACTTCCCCAAAGGTAGGCGGTTTGCACGCCTTGGGCGTTAATGTCGTTTAAATCGCTGCTGTTTAGCCATACCATGTTGTCTGCATGTAGGTTTAACGGGCGCTCACCATTATCAAACTGGGCATTAGTTGGTTTAACTAAGTACGGCCCTGAGTCGATTTCTAAGTAAATTAAATTTGTTTCAGCATTGGCTGCAGTGGTGTGGTTTTCACCTGCTGGTTGTGTCCAAAACGAACCCGCTGGCATCCACATTTTTTCGGCTGTTGGGCCGTCATTATGCATTTGTCCTTCAATAACGATACCGCGGTAGGTAATGTTGTGAATGTGCGGCGGAGATTCAAAGCCTTTTTTAAAGCGTACTAACATGCCTGTTGCAGTGTCGGTTGTGCGGTTTCCCCATAAATCTGCAGCGCCAGGGCTTTTATCACCACGTAGCGGGTTTAAGTAACCCCAGTCAATATTGCTTGCAGCAACAACTTTTGATGCGCTTTGCTCTGCAGAGGCTGGCGTTGATATAAGTGTTGCAACCAGTGCAAGAGTTGATGCGTTTAGTAAAAATTTCATTTAAAAGCTCCGTTAAGTTGGTATAGCGCTATAGTACGGCTTAAAATTCAGTCAATAAATGGGCATAAGTTAAATACACTTTCGCAAAAACGTGGATAATAACGTTATAGTTACGCATGCTGGTTTATGCAATAAGAGGGTTGGATGAAAATAGCTGATTTACAAGTATTACTCAAAGTGGCTGAGCTGCAATCAATTACAGCTGCTGCAAATCAATTAGATATGAGCTCATCGGCTGCAAGTGTCTCATTAAAGCGAATAGAGCAGGCGCTTGGGGCACAAATATTTGTACGCACAACAAGGCAAATTCGCCTCACGCCCGAAGGGGAACGGTATTTACCTCTGTGTCAGCAGGCTCTCGATTTATTGCAACAAGGGCAAGTGCTTATTCATGAGGAGCAGCAATCTATTAGTGGTGAAGTGCGAATAGCAGTGTCATCGGAAATGGGGCGCAACCTTATGCGGGTATTGCTAAATAACATTATGGATAAACACAGTGAAGTGACGCTGCGCTTACAAGCAAGCGACAGCCGCGCTGATTTTTACCGTGATGGAATTGATGTTGCGCTGCGCGCCTTAACTAAAGAGGCCGCACAGGAGCTAAATTTATACGGCTTTAAAATTTGTAACATAGCACACGTGCTATGCGCCTCGCCAGATTACATTAAAAAGCACGGTGAGCCGTTAACGTCAGATGACCTACTGAATCATAATGCCCTTTTATATAAGCTCTACGAGGTAGTGCATGATGGGTGGGAGCTGTATAACGATAACCAAAAATACAAGGTTAAAATGAGCAGCGACCGCGCCGTTAACGATGGCGATATAGTAAGGCGTTGGTGTGTTGATGGCACCGGGATAGCCAAAAAATCGGCCATTGATGTAGCTGAAGATTTATTAGCGGGCAGACTAAAAAGGTTAATGCCCGATTACAAAATCCCCCTCACTGAAATGTGGTTAGTACTGCCTAGCCGCCAGCTTATAACGCCTGCCATTAGGCTTATTCGTGACGAGTTAAAACACACTATTAGCCAATTAAGAAAAAACCTGATTGCGCAAGGGATAATTAACGAGCAAGAGTGGCCCGATTCACCCTAGTGCACCTTACGCGAGGTTAGTGTTGCTAGCCTTGCGCCTTTAAAATTTAATTCGCTTTCCTGTGGTGGATTAAATTAAAATACACGCTCTTCTTTTATGTTCTATTTTCTAATTATTGGGCTTATTGCTCAGCCGATCCTATATTTATTCTAAGCAAGTGTTAGTTAAGTCCTTTATCCATTTACAGGTATCGTATGTTACTTAAACAAAAAGTTTATATTAGTCTTATTTTGGCTATTGTTGTGCCGTTAGCGGTTTCTACATTTTTATTTTCAAATAGTATTCAAAATCATACCGATGAAAAGCTCGCAAAGGTTGATTTACCCACCGCACTGAGTGAAGTAAAAAGCAAAATTGAACTCGAACTTGCCACTCCTATAATTGTTGCCAAAGAAATTGCGCAAAACAGCTTTGTTAAACAGTGGCTAAGTAACGGTGAGAGTGAGCAAGCAAGAACCGATTATATTAATTATTTAGCCAGTATTAAAAAAGATAACAACGCAGTTATTGCTTATATAATTTCCAAAAATACCAACAACTATTACACCGATATTGGCATATCTAGACAGATAGATAGAAGCGAAGATGTATGGTTTGATCAGTTTTTATCCTCTAACAGACCCTTTGAAATAGCACTGGATATAGATAAAACCACAAATAGCATGGTAGTTTTTATTAACTATGCACTGCAAATTAACGGCGAGCGTACCGCCATTACCGGCGTGGGGCGCTCGCTCGATTCTATGATCAACCTAATTAACGAATACCGTATTGGCGAAGCCGGCGTGGTGTATTTGGTCTCTGATGAAGGTGAGGTAATGCTTCACAGTGACAGAAGTAAAATGGGTCAAAAAATTAATATTAACGATATTAAAAATGGCGCCATTATTAGTAAAACAATGGCAGGTGAAGATTATGTTGTGTCGAGTACGCCTATTGAGTCATTAGGTTGGCATTTAGTGGCAGAAGTGCCCGAGCAGCAGTTATACGGGCCAATAAATAGTGCCATTAATAGCAATTTATTATTTGGTGTGATCATCGCCATTATAGGCTTTGTCTTGGCCAGAGTTTTAGTGTCGCAAATATTTAAACCCATTGAAAACATAACCGCTGCAGTGAGCGCGTTAACTAAAAAAGATGGCGATTTAACCGTAAGGCTGCCTACTAACGATAACAACGAAATATCAGAGCTTGCCGCTAACTTTAATTTATTTTTAGAGCAGTTACATGGCATGTTTAAGCAAGTGTCGGACTCAGCAAACCACGTTAAAAGCATTTCAGAAAATGTGTTAGTGCAAGTGCAGGGGGCGGCTAACTTGGCCGAGGTGCAATCATCGAGCACGCAAACGGTGGCGGCAGCCGTTAACGAAATGGAAGTAACCGTACAAGACATTTCAAACAGTGCCAGTAACGCCTCTGACATTGCGACTTCAACAGAAGAAGCGACTCATAAAGGGGTGGAGTTTGTAAATAGCACGATAAAGCAAATGGAGCAGCTAGAAAACGCCATGGCTACCTCGGTTGCCTCGGTAACTGAGCTTTCAGGAGAGATAAAGTCAATTACGCAGGTGCTTGATGTTATTAAAGCAATATCGGAGCAAACTAACTTACTGGCGCTCAATGCTGCCATAGAAGCCGCGCGGGCAGGCGAACACGGCCGTGGTTTTGCCGTTGTAGCCGATGAAGTAAGAACCCTTGCTATGCGTACTGCAGAGTCGACCGAGCAAATTAACGAAATGATAGACACGTTAAATTCTAAGGCTTCAAGTACGGTGTCGGCTATAGAGCTTGGCAGTAAAAATACCCTAGAAAACGCCGAACGTTTAAAAGTAACGGGGAGTACCTTAACGGGTATATCTCAAGAAATTGTTACGCTAAGTGAGCTAAATAGCTCAGTGGCTACAGCCACCCGGGAGCAAACGTTGGCTACCTCAGAAATTAGTCAAAATGTGGTGATGATTTCTGATTCTGCTGAGCAAACAAAACAAAATATGAAAACCTCAGAGCAGCTATGCAATGGGCTAAATGAAGAGTCGAATATATTAAAAGACTTACTGGGTAAGTTTACGCTTTAAAAAAGTGACAACATTAAGCTAAAAAACGCGTTGTAACTTAGTTAATCTAAGCTTTGGTTAAGAGGTTTATTACCAAAGCTTAGGTTAATAACAACGCGTTTTAAACGGGTTAATTTTTACGGTAAATTTCGTGTTGAATGTCGTAAATATTAACGCTTAAGCTGTCAGAATCTCGGCAATAAGTTTTTAAACACTCAAGCAAGCGCTCGCTTAACATTTGTTTTTGTTCAATAGAGCGCCCGGCCATGATATGCGCCGCAATATGAATAAACCCTTCTTTTCCTTCACCTAGCTGGTATTGCTGATAAGCAATAGCGCGGGTTTTAATGGTTTCTAAGTCAAACAAACCACTTTGAAAAGTCGCGTTGTGCACTTTTTCAACAAGTACTTGCGGTAATACAGGAAGATCTTCAGAGTGTTCAATAATAATGTGCGGCATTTACGCGTTTCCTATTATGAGTTACTACGTGGGCGTACGTATAATTGTACCAAAGCCTGAACTGTGCGCTAACCCCTCAATGGCCTAAATTTAGTTGTATTAATTTTTGATGGTAGTATAAAAACAGTCACGTGAACCTTCGCTTATAAAGCAAAATTAAGGATTAATATGAAATTACCACACCGCTTTAAACGTTTAGCTGTGCTATTAAGTGCAGTGGTTACCTTAAGTGCCTGCTCAGATGATGTTGCATCGGTGAGCTTAGGGCTGTTTACTACTAAAGATGTAGTGGTAAATTCCCAGCAAGACCCACTAGTAAAAGGGGTTACGTGCCATATTAGCCATATTGAGGCCGATTTAGATTTTTCAGATCCCTCTGATATGTCTATTGCGTGTCGCCAAACAGGGCCAATTACAGCCGATATGTTACAAGCAATAGATCGCAGTAAGTCGGGCGAAGTGGTGTTTAAGTCATCAAAAAGTATTTTATTTAAATCGCTAAAAGTGCGCCGTATTTACGATGCACAAAACCGCACATTACTGTACTTATCGTACTCGACTAAAGAGTCGAGCGGCAGCCACCACCACGCACTTTCAACTGTGCCTTTATACAATACACAAGCTTGGAACTGGGCACTTGAACAAAAATAAGAGCACACTATGTTAGCGTTATTTAAATCAAAGCCGCTGCTAGAACAAGCCGAGCAGCAGTGGCTAATTGATACCTTTATTTGGGCGGTAGAGCACTTTGATGCCGCATTTTTTACCAAGCATACGCAAATAATATTGCCAACGGTGGCGCATTTTCCTGATTCGGTATCGAGTATTGAGGAAATGGCCACTAAGGTATTTGTACGAGTACGTGATTACGCAGGTATGAGTGCGTGGCCAATACAATTAGTTGCGCCACAACAGTTACAGCCGCAAGTATTTCCGCATTTTGAATTTGCTGAACACTTACGCGGAGAGCAAAGCCAGCTTATTGTACCGCCAAGCCATACGATTAATATCTCATTTAACCCTAATCAAATTAATCAGCCGCAAGATTTAGTGGCCAGCTTTGCCGGTACGCTGGCTACTGTATTAATTCATCATGTTGGGGTGTTACCGCCAGGTGGTAAAGACTACTTACCACAAGCGGCAGATGCGCTGGCCTGTTTTTTAGGGTTTGGGGTAATGATGAGCAACACTGTGTATCAATTTAAAGGCGGGTGTGGCTCGTGCTATAACCCTTATGCTAATCGTGAAGCGAAGCTAAGCGAAACCCATACCGTATTTATGCACGCGCTGATTAGTTATTTTAAAAACGATCGTGTCTCTAAAAAACATTTAAAGCCACATTTGCGCAGCCAATTTAAAAAAGCCCAAAAAGAGATCAAAGCATTAGTTGATAACTCTGCTAATCCACTATTGCTTGCCTATGCACCAACTTAAACCGGATACTTGTGAACTACTTAGACGAATTTTTACTGATTGCCATCGCCCACTTTTTTGCAGTAGCCAGCCCAGGCCCCGACTTTGCCGTGGTGCTCAAACAAAGTATACAGCAGGGCAGGCGTAACGCCCTATGGACAAGCGCTGGTGTGGGCGCTGCTATTTTATTACACGTAGGATATTGCGTATTAGGGGGAGCGCTAATTTTAACGCAGTCGCCTAATTTATTTATGGCATTAAAGTATGTTGCGGGGGCGTATTTAGCCTATTTAGGCGTACAAGCATTAAGGGCAGCCAAACCACCGGTAAATAAAACAGACAACATAGAAAACAAAACAGCCCCACAAGAAAGCGTATGGCATGCATTTAGGCGCGGCTTTTTAACCAACGCGCTTAATCCTAAAGCCACTCTCTTTTTTATGTCGTTATTTACCTTAGTTATTAGTGTAACTACACCAACTAGCGTGCAAATTGTGTATGGGGTTTATATGGCTTTGGCAACGTGGGTGTGGTTTTCTATGCTTTCTTTAGTGCTGTCAAAACCCAGTGTACGGGCATTTTTTCAAAAAAGCGGCTATTGGTTTGACCGGGGTATAGGTGTTATTTTAATTGCTTTAGCCATTCGTGTAGTAATTTAACCCTAGGGAGAAGTCATGCCTATTTATAATTTTTCGTTTGGATCGAATATGTCCTCTAACCGCTTGCTTGCGCGTTTACCAAAAGCAAAGCGAGTTGGCACAGCTGTACTAAAAGGCTATGAGCTTACGTTTAATATGCTATTTAAAGATGGCTCGGGTAAGTGCAGTATTCAAAAAAGTGATGACCAAAACGCCTTGGTATATGGCGTGGTGTATGAACTTGATGAAGCCGAAAAAGCAATTTTAGATACCATAGAAGGCCCAGGCTACGATTGCGTGGCTATTAAGCCCACTTTGTTAGATGGTGAGCAAATAGAGGCCCATTGCTATATTGCTAACACTCACGATAACGATGTACTGCCATACGACTGGTATATTCAGCACGTTCATCGCGGCGCGCTTGAGGCGGGCGTACCAAAAGAATACAGTGATGCAATACTTAATCGGCCGCATAAGCCCGATACAAATAAAGAGCGTGCTGATATTGAATTTGCAGTGCACCAAAAATAATAAGGATAACCATGAAACTCACTAAATTAGCCAGTTTAGCGTTGCTTGCCAGTGCCACTTTTAATAGTTGGGCACAAATTAATACCACGGACTTAGAAGAGGTCATTAACACCTCAATGGCACGCTTTGACGTACCGGGTATGGCGGTAGCGGTTGTGCAAGACGATAAAGTTGTGTTTGCTAAAGGGTTTGGGACAAGCAACCTCAATACAAATGCAAAAGTGAACAAAGATACACTTTTTGGTATTGCCTCAAACACAAAAGCGTTTACCAGTGCAGCGCTGGCTAAGTTGGTTGATGAAGGTAAGTTAAGCTGGGATGACAGGGTAATTGACCACTTACCTGAGTTTAGGTTGTACGACTCCTACGTCACCCGCGAAATGCGTGTTCGTGATTTATTAAGCCATCGCAGTGGCTTAGGGCTTGGGCAGGGCGATTTAATGATTTGGCCAAGTACTGATAAATCTATAAAGGATATTTTAGCCGGCCTACAGTATTTAAAACCAGCCAGCAGCTTTCGCAGCCAGTATGCCTATAACAACTTAATGTTTGTAACCGCAGGCGAAGTGGTGGCACGTGTATCAGGAATGAGCTGGAACGATTACATCGAAAAAAATATATTACAGCCTTTGCACATGGATAACTCGCGCGCGGGCTTTTCGCGTATTCCAAAAAGCAATAAAAACTGGGCAATTGGCCACATACCAATGGATGGCAAGCTCAATCCTTTTTTTGTTAACTACCTAGAAGACTTTAGAGGTGCAGGGGCTATTGCATCAAGCGTAAACGATATGAGCCAATGGTTACTAACGCAGTTAGCTGGCGGAAAAATGCCAAGCGGCGAGCAACTATTTAGTGAAAAACAGCAAGCGCAAATGTGGCACCCGCATATTACCTCTATGGCTTCTAAAAGTGCGTATGAGGCCTATCATCAGCAATTTAGAGGCTATGGGCTAGGTTGGAGCATTGAAGATTACCATGGCTTTAAAAAGCTAGGCCATGGCGGGGGCATTTTAGGTATGGTGTCGCAAGTTACATTATTGCCTGAGAAAAAGCTCGGCATTGTTATTTTATCTAATCAGCAAGCATTTAGTGCACTTTCGGCAGTAACCCACGAAGTGCTAGAAGACGCCCTTGAGCTTGAAGATAAAGACTGGGTTGAAGAGTTGGCTAAAAAACATTTTGCGAGTAAACAAAAAGCCTACGCCAATGCAAAACCCGACACCCCAGCAGATTACCAGCCACAGTTACCTAATATAAATTACACCGGCACGTTACATGACGATTGGTACGGCGATGTAATTATTGAGCAACTAGATGGCAAACTACGTATTGATTTTACCCATACCAAACGCTTAAAAGGCACGCTTGAGCATTACACAGGTAATACGTTTATTGTTAAGTGGGATGAAAAGCTACTCGAGGCCGATGCGTTTATTCGTTTTGATATGGGCGCAAACAACCGTGTTAATAGCGCAAAAATGCGCGCGGTATCAACAGCGGTAACAGACTTTAGTTTTGATTTTAGAAACCTTAATTTAAAAGCTAAGTAGTGATGCTATACACCAAAGTCGCAAAGCCACCGTAAGGTGGCTTTGTTATATTAAGCACTCACATTAAAGGAGCGTTTATGCGTACTGCAGTTATTTCACATCCTCATTGCCGTAAACATAAAATGATTGACGATCATCCTGAGTGCCCAGAGCGCCTAGACGCTATTGCCGATAGACTTTTGGCAAGTGGGGTAGATATTGGCTTAACGCATCTACAAGCGCCTAAAGCGCAGCGTGAGCATTACTTATTAGCCCATGATGAGTCGTTAGTTAACCTTGTGGAGCGCTTAGTTCCTGAGCAGGGGCTACATAACCTTGATGGCGACACTTGGCTTTGTCCTGATTCGTTTAAAGCGGTAGAGCGCGCCGTAGGAGCTGGGTTGTTGGCTGTAGATGAAATACTCGCAGATAAACTCGATGCGGCGTTTTGCGCTGTACGCCCGCCAGGGCATCATGCCAATGCACACGCTTCATCTGGGTTTTGTGTATTTAATAATTTAGCTATAGCGGTTAAGTATGCCCAAAGTAAAGGCATTAAACGTATAGCAATTGCTGATTTTGACGTACACCATGGTAATGGCACCCAAGACATATTTATAAACGATGAAAACGTATTACTTTGTTCGCTATTTCAATACCCATTTTACCCAAACACGGCCGTAAAAAATAACAGCCACATAGTTAACTCCCCTTTGCCAATTGCCAGTAGTGGCGATGATTTAAAAGAAGTGTTTAATACCCAATGGTTGCCAAAATTAAAAGCCTTTAAGCCAGAGCTGCTATTTATTAGTGCAGGGTTTGATGCCCACCTAGAAGATGACATGGCAAGTTTAAAGTTTGTAGAAGATGACTACAGCTGGCTTACAGAGCAATTATGCGACGTTGCAAAAGAGAGTGGTTGCAAGGGGGTTATATCTTACCTTGAAGGGGGCTATGCGCTATCAGCATTAGGAAGGAGTGCTGTAGCGCATATAAAAGTGCTTAGTGAGTACTAAGACCAATCCGCAATAATACTTAATTAAGCGAATTGGTATAACTAAGGGTTATAAACCTAGTAAATCAAACGCCTGCTTGGTATTAAGGGTTTTAATTTTGCCAAGGCAGCATTGCCCTTCATTTAATAAATAAGTGGTGACCAGTTGCGCTAGCTGCTCCTGTGAAAGAGGGGCGCATGCAGCGCCTTGCAGGTCAACGTACTCACCTTGCTTGTTCAACACACGCACATTACTAAGCTCACTTTGCGTAACGCTGTGCAAACACGCTTCTTGTTCTTGTTTATCGTGCGCTATTTCAAGCTCATTATAAACAATTAATAACTGTGGAAAGCTGTTTAGCATAGTTACCCTACTGTTACCTCGTATGAGGTAAATTTACGCACATTAATAACGCCAGTATCAAAAATTAAGTACTGACCTTTTATACCTTGCAGCACGCCGCTTACTACTGGGTTTTTATCAAAATTAAACGAACTAATTTTAGTAGGGTACTCTGTCACCGGAAAGTTTAAATCAACCACGTCTTCATCAAGTTGCTCTATGGCTGTGGCACCAAATAACTCGCTTAGCTCGTTTAATTTATCGCTAATTTGCGGGATCAGCTCTGCCGCAGCGGCTTTAAGGTCAATGGCTTCGTTTTGACCCTTTAGCATGTTACGCCAATTGGTTTTATCGGCAATAAACTCGGCCAATGCCACCTCAACTAAGCCTGATTGCAAACGTGTTTGTACTTTAAAAATAGGCAGTGCTTGAGTGGCGCCTTGATCAACCCAACGTGTCGGTATTTGCGTATGGCGAGTAATACCTACTTTAAGCCCTGAGGTATTGGCTAAATACACATAATGCGGGATCATGCAGTTTTCTTCGCCCCATTGCGGCTCGCGGCAAGTGCCTTTATCGTAATGGCAAGTTTCTGGTTTCATAATGCACATATCGCAGCTAGCAAGCTTGCGCATACACACAAAACAGTGGCCTTGCGAGTAACTCTTTTTGGTTTTTTTGCCACAGTTAGAGCATAAAATGGTACCGCTAAACGTCAGCGTTAACTCTTTACCAATGAGTGCGTTTAGGTCGACTAGGTTGTCGCCCACAGGAAGATGATATTGAACCGGCTCTGTTAAGCTCGATTTTAATTTACGCAAAGTGCCTTGCATCTTTACTTGGCCCCTAAAGATGTTGATATTAAAACGTGGAGTTTAACATCTTTAAACTGTATTGGCTTTTTAAGAAATACAAATAGTCATCTAGGGGGAGTGGCTTAGCGTATAGGTAACCTTGCGCTCTGTCGGCGCCCATTTCTTTTAATAAGTGGTGTACATCTTGGGTTTCTATGCCTTCCATGGTTATAGATAGTCCTAGGTTATGTGCCATATCTATAGCGGTTTGCACAATCACTTTATTGGCGGTGTTATTCGTTAAATCAAATACAAACGATTTATCTACTTTGAGCTCCGTAAAGCGATAATTAACCAAATAACTTAGCGATGAATAGCCAGTGCCAAAGTCATCAAGGACCACGCGCACCCCTAAATCAGAAAGCTCATTAACCAACGAAATAAGCGCTTCGTGGCTTTCGACTAATGCTGACTCCGTTAATTCAAACTTAAGAAGCTGCGCCGGAACTTGGTATTTTATAAGAATGTTTTCGACTTTTTCGGCTAGGTTTTTAATCGACAGATTTTTAGCACTTAAATTTACGCTAATTGGGTGATCGTTATAGCCTTGCTCGGTTAGTTTGACGATATCTTTACAGGCTTGCTCAATAACCCATAAGGTAAGCTCGTTAATAATACCTGTGTGCTCAGCAAGGGTGATCAGCTCTTCTATCGATACGCCTTTAAAAGCCGGGTCGGGCCAACGTAGCAGCGCTTCAGCGCCACATACTTGATTAAAGTTCAGCCCTATTTGAGGTTGGTAATACAACGCAAGTTGGTTGTTTTTAATCGCTTGTTGTAATTTAGCGGCCAATGCCACATCCATTAATATATTACTGCCGTTAGAAGCGCTTACTACTAAATCGTTATTACTTTTAGCTTTTTTAAGTGCCAAGTAACCCCGTTTCGTCCAGTATTCAAAGTCGTCACTGTGGGCTGCGCTACTAATCCCTATGTTATAGGTAAGTTGTAAGTTTAAGCCTTGAATTTCGTATTGTTTGGGTAGGCTATTTATAACTTTAATTAAGGCCCCTTCAAGTGACTCCTGGTTTTGGTTTTTAGTAGATATGCAGGCAAATACCCCGCTGCCTAAGTCGGCTAAGCGGGGGCTGTTATTAAAATCTGTATCTAGGTTGGTAAATTCGCGCTCATGGCTAAGCTCTAACTCTATTTGCTTAGCCACATGCTTTATTAAAGTGTAGCCCTGTGATGGGGTAATAATGGTATTGAGCGAGTTAAAATGGCGGATTTTAATTAAACACAAGGTGGTATTTCGCCCCTGCGCTTGTAAGCTCATAAATGCTTGCTTTAATTTGGCACTGTTAAGTAATTTAGTTTGCTGGGTATGTGTAGCATGATAAAGCGCACGCTCGCGCTGGTAGCGCACTCTATCGGCAAGTGCCATAGCCATTAAAATAACTTCACACAATATAGCCACTAAAAACGCGTGACGAATCGCAAAGCTATAATCCAAATAGCCCGTTAATTCTAACGGCTGTATTGCCGCGCCAACAATGAGGGGGACCCACGAAAAAACGTAGAACTTCGCCCACCTAAAGCCCGTGCGTAGTTTGTTATAAATTAAAATAACACACGTAATATATAACAAGCTTAATACACAAAAAAAGATGGGTGCTGCAATGTACTCGGGTATAAATAAAGTGGTGATTGATAATAAAGATATTAAAATAAGTAGCGCTTTACTCATTTTATAGCGCCAGCATTTGTCCTTGTGGTAGCGCAAAAACATGGTGCAAAAGGCGAGCGTAAAAAAGGCCATTGCGTAGTTTGAAAAAATCACTTTTTCGTGTAAGTACAATTGCCACTCTAGGGGCCACAAGTAAAAGCCAAAGCCCATTACAATGCCCATTAAACACAGCGCACTAATTATATAGCCTATATAAACTAAATAAACGCGGTCTTTAATCCCAAAATAAAGCACTAAATTATACAGAGCAGCCATTAATAACACGCCGGCAAATATGCCCCAAATGCCGGTTTGCGAGCGAACTAAATCAACAAATTCTTTATGGCGATACAAATTAACTGGGGTTTTGCTGATCCCCGTTGTATCTATTTTTATGGCTAAGCGCTCTGTTGTTTTACTCTCAAGTGCAAAACGTATATGCGGTACGCTATATTGAAAAAGCGTGAGAGACTTTACTTTATCACCTAATTTATAGCTTTCTATAAGCTCATTTCTTTTGTTTAACCGATACACGCTTAGGTGATCAACCATCGGGTTATCAAAATGGGCAACAATGTCTTGAGCATCCAAACTTTTATTTTCAAGGTCTATAAATAGCCAATAGTTTTGCTGCTTAAAGCTCCACTGAATATCGGTTAACGGCTGGTGGGTGATTAGCTCGGGATTTAAAATAATATCGTTGAGTGTGTGAGATTTACTTTCATCTATGTAGTAGGCAAAGTCTAAATATACAGGCGTGGTTTTATCGATGGTATAGCGAGTCGGCACAACCAGGTTAGAAGCGAGTGTGCTAATAATATAAAATATGAAAATCAGTATGGCTATGGCCGCGGCATGATAACGTAAAGTTTTCGTTTCCAACGTTGTATACTTGTAATAAATCTTTTAATTAGTGTAGCACTAAAAAAGCGCATATAAACTGCGCTTTTTTAGTTAAATTTTTAGGGCCTGCTTATCCTTCAGGATTAAAATTTGTTCTAACTAGGGACGATTTAATCGTGGCGCGAGGTTTGTAACCTAGTGG
>NZ_DJHW01000114.1:0-5437 GCF_002433295.1 Pseudoalteromonas sp. UBA6610
CTATAAGTTGACTAATTTAGTTATTCTAAACCGTATAATTTGCTAGACTGACTAAGGATTAATCAATCTACTTCTGACTGTAGTTTATTTGGCCAGTCAGTCAAGTGTTTTGTGGTATTTTTTTAACATTTAATTTATTTTTTATTCAAGTTTGCTTGAGTTCTAAAGACAAGACTATATTTAATTATGAGTGGTATGAAAGATTCAGGTGTCATCGACACAGTTCGCGATAGTGAAAAGCAAAAGCTGCAGCCACCGCGAAAATACAAAGTTGTTTTAAATAACGACGACTACACGCCAATGGACTTTGTAATAGAAGTTTTAATGACGTTTTTCAATATGGATAGCGATAGAGCAACTGATGTGATGCTACAAGTTCACGAAAAAGGTAAAGGGATATGCGGTGTATTTAGCGCCGATGTAGCCCATACCAAAGCGGAACAAGTTAACCGTTATGCACGGGATAACGAGCATCCACTGCTTTGTAGTTGTGAGCAGGAATAAATACCAATTAGGTGATCAATCATCTCATTGTTGTGGTATAAAATAATTATCTCAGTAAGGGGTTGCCAATGCTAAACAAAGACTTAGAACTAACGTTAAATGCCGCGTTTCGTGAAGCGCGTACACGCCGCCATGAGTTTATGACGGTAGAACACCTTTTACTTGCGCTTTTAGATAACCCTTCAGCAGGCGAAGCGCTAAACGCCTGCGGTGTTGATATTTCTGGTTTAAAAACCGAACTATTAGAATTCATAGACGAAACCACACCGGTTATTCCCGATTTAGAAGAAGAACGCGAAACCCAACCAACACTGGGCTTTCAGCGCGTGCTTCAACGTGCGGTTTTTCATGTTCAATCATCTGGTAAAAACGAAGTTACAGGCGTTAACGTGCTCGTTGCTATTTTTTCTGAACAAGAAAGCCAAGCGGTTTATTTACTTAAGAAAAGCGATATTTCTCGCTTAGATATAGTGAATTTTATTTCTCATGGTATTTCTAAAACGGATGATGAGTTAGGAGATGACACTGACGATATTCATGAAGAAGTACAAGAGGTTCAAAACGAAGAGGCAAGTAAGTTAGATAGCTTTACCACTAATTTAAATGCCCAAGCCAAAGACGGTAACATTGACCCATTAGTAGGGCGCGACAGCGAAGTAGAGCGCACCGTGCAAGTTTTATGTCGTCGTAAAAAGAATAACCCACTACTTGTTGGTGAAGCTGGGGTAGGTAAAACAGCCATTGCAGAGGGCCTTGCGTACCGCATTGTTAATGAACAAGTGCCTGAAGTGATTGCCGATGCTGTTGTTTATTCGCTTGATATGGGCGCATTGCTTGCCGGTACTAAGTACCGTGGCGACTTTGAAAAACGCTTTAAGAGCTTATTAAAAGAGTTACAAGCAAAACCTAATTCAATTTTATTTATTGATGAAATACACACTATTATTGGTGCAGGTGCTGCATCGGGTGGTGTTATGGATGCCTCTAACTTACTTAAACCGCTGCTTTCAAGCGGGCAGTTACGTTGTATGGGCTCAACCACTTACAATGAGTATAAAAATATATTTGAAAAAGACCGTGCGTTAGTGCGTCGTTTCCAAAAAATTGATGTACTTGAACCAAGTGTGGCCGATACCACTAAAATTTTAAATGGTTTAAAAGAGCGTTATGAAGAACACCATGGCATTCGTTACACGCAAAAAGCATTAAAAGCAGCTGCTGAACTAAGTGCTAAATACATTAATGAGCGTCATTTACCTGATAAAGCCATTGATGTAATAGATGAAGCCGGTGCCAACCAACGTTTACAGCCAAGCTCTAAACGCAAAAAAACCATTGGTGTATCAGATATTGAATCGATTATTGCTAAAATGGCGCGTATTCCAGCTCAAAGCGTGTCATCGACCGATAAAGAAACGCTTAAAAATCTTGATCGTAATCTTAAAATGTTAGTGTTTGGGCAAGATCAGTCTATCGACGCGCTAACATCTGCGATTCGTTTATCTCGCTCTGGGCTTGCAAACGAAGATAAGCCAGTGGGCTCGTTCTTATTTGCGGGGCCAACGGGTGTAGGTAAAACCGAGGTTACTAAACAGCTTGCTAAATGTATGGGCGTTGAGTTTATCCGCTTTGATATGTCAGAGTATGTTGAGCGCCATGCAGTAAGCCGTTTAATTGGTGCGCCTCCTGGGTATGTTGGTTTTGAACAAGGTGGTTTACTTACCGAAGCCGTTATTAAAAACCCGCATGCTGTTGTATTATTGGATGAAATTGAAAAAGCCCATCCAGATATTTACAACATACTACTGCAAGTAATGGATCACGGTACGTTAACCGATAACAATGGTCGTAAAGCTGACTTTAGAAACGTAGTGGTGGTTATGACAACCAATGCCGGCGTGCAAGAAACAACACGTAAATCGATTGGCTTTACCGAGCAAGATCATACGCACGATGCAATGAGTGAAATTAACAAGGTATTTTCACCTGAATTTAGAAACCGCTTAGATAATATTATTTGGTTTAACCACCTTGAAAAAGACGTTATCTTGCAAGTGGTCGATAAATTTGTAGTTGAGCTGCAAGCACAATTAGATAAGAAGTCAGTTAACCTTGAGCTGACCTCTAAGGCCCGAGAGTGGTTAGCAGATAAAGGCTACGATAAAGCAATGGGTGCACGTCCAATGGCACGTGTTATTCAAGATGAGCTTAAAAAGCCATTGGCTAATGAAATACTCTTTGGTGAACTGGTTGATGGCGGTACTGTTAAAGTATCAGTTAAAGATAATAAAATTAACTTTGACTATGAAAGTAATTTAACACCCGCTTAAATAAGTGTATTCACTTATAGTACTCATCCGCAAAATAAATAACTTAATTATGCGAATGGGTATATAAACTAGCCTACGCGATATGCGTGGGCTTTTTTGTGCTTTTTTATAGGCAACAAAAAACCCAGCAAAAGCTGGGTTTTTTGTTTATTAAATGTAATTGCTAGTCAGTACCATCAATTACATTTAATAAACGCTTTAAGCTAGTTATTCACTAGCCAAAAACTAAATCTCGTTTACGCACTTAGCGAGCACGGAATACGATACGTCCTTTCGATAAATCGTAAGGAGTCATTTCTACCGTTACTTTATCGCCGGTTAAAATACGGATATAGTTTTTGCGCATTTTACCTGAAATATGAGCCACAACTACGTGACCATTTTCTAGCTCAACTCGGAACATTGTATTTGGTAAAGTATCAAGGACTGTCCCTTGCATTTCGATTACGTCTTCTTTCGCCATGTTTAGCGTAACACCTCTTTAATAGTTAAACGCTGCAGATTTTGCCCAAAATACGCCAATAAGTAAAGGCGCAGCGGGCATTTTTGCAAATTAAATAGCCAACCACTGGTCATTAACGTGTTTTTGCGCGGGTAAAAACTGAGTTTTGTATTTCATTTTGGTGCATTCATCGATTTGGTAGCCCAAATACACAAATTCTTTATTTTGCTGTTTGGCAAATTCGAGCTGCTGTAAAATCATCACAGTCCCTAAACTGTAGTGCTCAAAGTCGGGATCGAAAAACGTATAAATAGCCGAAACAGCGTTATCCATGCAATCTGTTACGGCCACTGCAACTAAAGTGTCTTGGTGCCAAAGCTCAATAAACGTTATTTCTAACCAACTACAAAATAAAAAGCTTTGAAACTGTTCTAAATTAGGCGGAAACATAGTGCCATCGCTGTGGCGCATTGAAATGTATTTACTATAAAGTGGGTAATATTCTTCGCGCTTAGCGTGTGTATATTTAACTTCAAAGTTTGCTTTTACTTTATTTAGTTTTCTTTTTTGTGACTTTGAAGGGGTAAACTCTTGGGCTAACACGCGCACCGAGTTACAGGCGCTACACGAAGGGCAGTGCGGTCGATAAATTTGATTACCACTGCGCCTAAAACCGAGCGATAAAAGCATCTCAAATTTATGCGTGCTGTAACAGGTTGGGTCAAGTATTACCAATAATTGCTCTTGCCTGTCAGGTAAATAGCTACAAGCAAACTCTTGGCTAAGACCAACGCGTGCAGGAATATGTTCACTCATAAATTGCTGTTAACTCCTGTGGTTGCCACATGGTTGAGTTGAGGGTGTAAGCATTTGCTTGTTTAAGTTTAGTCAAAAATTCTGAGCGAGGGATCACTTTTGCGCCTAAAGAGGTTAAATATGGGTTTTCTAGTTGGCAGTCAATAAAATGTGCGTTATGGCGTTTTAACCAATTAACTAACGCCCACATGGCCAGTTTTGAGCAATTAGTTTGATGATGAAACATCGACTCGCCACAAAAAACGCCATTTTGCATAATGCCATACAGCCCACCGGCAAGTTCGCCGTTTTGCCATACCTCAACACTATGTGCAATATTAGCGTCATGTGCAGCAATATAAGCGCTTAACATGTCGTTTGTTATCCATGTGCCTTCGGTGTCTATACGTTGCTCACAGCACGCTTCTATCACCTCAGCAAAGGCATTGTTAACAGTTACTTTAACAGGGTGTTTTTTTAAATGTTTACGTAAGCTTTTACTTATATGAAAGTCATTTAGCTCTACAATGCCGCGTTCACTTGGCGACCACCACATAATGGGCTCACCTTCGCTAAACCATGGGAAAATACCCATTTTATAGGCATTACTTAAGCGCTTTACAGATAAATCGCCGCCTATGGCAAGCAGTCCATCGGGGGAGGTAAGTGCATATTCGGGATTTGGAAATGCTATATCGGTTTCACTTAGTTGGTATAGCTGGTTTCTCATAGAGGGCTTAACTTATTAATTATCATAAAAGTGTAACTATATTTTAGGCATAAAAAAAGGCTGAACTAACAGCCTTTATTAATTTTGTAGCGTTTATAGGTTATCTAAGAAACGCTCTGCATCTAGGGCTGCCATACAGCCTGTACCTGCAGACGTAATTGCTTGACGGTAAATGTGATCAGACACATCACCTGCGGCAAATACGCCAGGTACGCTTGTTTGTGTAGCGTTACCGTTAAGACCAGACTCAACCACTAAATAGCCGTCTTTCATTTCTAGTTGGCCTTCAAACATGTCGGTGTTTGGCTTATGGCCGATAGCAATAAACACACCCGCTAAATCAAGCTCTTCGGTAGCATCAGATTGTGTATCTTTAATGCGTACACCAGTTACACCCATGTCATCACCAAGTACTTCGTCTAGCGTACGGTTGTAGTGCATTACTACGTTACCATTTTGCGCTTTTTCGTTAAGGCGATCAGCAAGAATTTTTTCACTGCGGAAGCTATCACGACGGTGAATAACGTGTACTTCATCCGCAATGTTAGATAAGTAAAGTGCTTCTTCTACAGCAGTGTTACCACCACCTACAACGGCAACTTTACGCCCTTTATAGAAAAAACCATCACATGTAGC
>NZ_DJHW01000114.1:5754-7845 GCF_002433295.1 Pseudoalteromonas sp. UBA6610
CCATCACATGTAGCACATGCAGATACACCACGACCTTGAAAATTAGTTTCAGACTCTAAGCCTAAGTATTTAGCCGATGCACCAGTGGCAATAATTAATGCATCACATGTGTAAGTACCTTGGTCGCCAGTAAGCGTGAAAGGGCGCTTAGACACATCTACTTTATTAATGTGGTCAAACACAATTTCCGTTTCAAAGCGCTCAGCGTGCTCTTTCATACGGTCCATTAATGCAGGGCCTGTTAAACCGTGCGCATCGCCTGGCCAATTTTCAACTTCAGTTGTGGTCGTTAATTGGCCACCTTGTTGAATGCCGGTAATTAAAACAGGGTTTAAATTTGCACGTGCTGCGTATACTGCGGCAGTGTAACCCGCAGGGCCAGAGCCTAAAATTAGTAACTTAGAGTGTTTTGCTTCAGTCATGATCTTTTCCTAAACGTTTAATACTGAACTTAATGGCTTCGATTCTAAGAAAAACAAGGCACAAGTAAACAAATTATGTGAATATTTTTTTCTGACAAAATTAAAAGCTGTGCAATATTATGTACTGACTTTGCCTGGAACGATAAAAAAGCCCGTGTAAAGGCTAAAAAACAAACAGATGAGCAACAAAGCTTCGTTAATTCATGACCCGTTAGTATTTTTTTGATATGTTTTACCTAATTTTATTTGTCACTGATAGATTATGTGACCTTAGTGAATAGGCAACTATGTTATTTTGGCAGGAAAAACCCGCATTTGGGTTGACTTCAAAAGACGTTAACGTCTTAACCAACGCACAAGAGTACCGTACGCAATTGCTACGTTTAATTAGCAATGCAAAAAAAAGAATCTACATTACGGCACTTTATTTACAAGATGACGAAGCAGGGCGCGAAATACTAGAAGCGCTGCATCGTGTGTCGTTGGCAAACCCCAACCTTGAAATAAAAGTGTTGGTTGATTTTCATCGTGCTCAACGAGGTCTTATTGGTGCAAAAAAATCAGACGGTAACGCAAGTTTATATTGTGACTATTTAGAAAAATTTAAATCAAACGTACAAGTTTACGGTGTACCGGTTAAAGCCAAAGAGTTGTTTGGTGTGTTACACCTTAAAGGTTTTGTTGTAGATGATACTTTATTATACAGCGGCGCCAGCTTAAATAACGTGTACTTACAATACAACGAACGCTACAGGCTCGACCGTTACTTTTTAGTTGACCAAGCAGCACTGTGCGACTCTGTGGTTGATTTTATTGAGTCTAAGCTAATAGGCTCGCAAGCCGTGCCACGTATTGATACACGCCCGCTTAAGCGCTTAATAGACTTTAAATTTGAACAAAAGCAATTAATGCGCGAGCTAAAGTCGGCCAGTTATGCAAACCCAACTACGCCCAATACCGACCCACTCGGTGTGCGTTTGTTTTTAGGTTTAGGGCGTCGTAATAATAGCCTAAACCGATTAATTAAAAACTTGTTTGATACCACAGAGCAAGAGCTTGTACTTTACACACCGTATTTTAATTTTCCGGCACCGCTTATGCGCTCACTACGTCGATTATTAAAACAAGGCAAGCAAGTAACCATTGTAGTAGGTGATAAAACCGCAAACGATTTTTATCTGCCGCCAAGTGAGCCATTTAGTAAAATTGGTGCACTCCCGTATTTATACGAAACTATTTTGCATAAATTTGTAAAATCGCAAAAACGCCATATAGATAACGGCAATTTAAACGTATATTTATGGAAGCACGAGAGTAACTCGTTTCACTTAAAAGGTATTTGCGCCGACCGACAACGCCACTTATTAAGCGGCCATAACCTTAATCCGCGAGCATGGGGCCTTGATATCGAAAATGGTATTTTAATTGAAGACCCACAGCAAAGTATTATGCAAGCCATAGATAACGAAAAGCAGGAAATTTTAAAACACTGCCGCCGTTTAACTGGGCCAAATGATTTAGAAACAGTAGAAAATTACCCGCAACCGGTTAAAAAGCTACTTGGTCAAGCTAAACGCGTAAAAGTTGATTTTATAATTAAGCGTTTTATATAAATTAATTTATATAGTCAAAATTTAGATACAAAAAAAGCAGCTAATTAGCTGCTTTT
>NZ_DJHW01000114.1:8153-14757 GCF_002433295.1 Pseudoalteromonas sp. UBA6610
AGCAGCTAATTAGCTGCTTTTTTATTGCTTGTAGTTAGGTAACTATTTTGTTCAATAACACCTAACGACTAAACGCAAAATTACGCGTTTTCTACTGCAGTACGAGGGTCAACATATTCCATGTTGAACGCTTCAGCTACTTCTTTGTAAGTTACTTGGCCTTTAATTACGTTTAAGCCTTTTAAGAAGTGCGCGTCATCTAGTAGTGCCTTTTTGTAACCTTTGTTTGCGAGGTTAATAATAAACGGCAATGTTGCATTGTTAAGTGCAAAGGTAGAAGTACGTGGTACAGCACCTGGCATGTTAGCAACACAGTAGTGAACAACTTCATCAACAATGTATGTAGGATCAGCGTGTGTTGTTGCTTTAGAAGTTGCAATACAACCACCTTGGTCAATAGCAACATCAACAATTGCAGAGCCTGGCTTCATTGCTTTAATGTGATCGGCTGTTACTAGTTTAGGTGCTGCAGCACCTGGAATTAGTACGCCACCAATTACTAAGTCAGCTTCTAGTACGTGCTTTTCAAGTGCGTCAGCCGTTGAGTAAATCGCTTTAACTTTGTTACCAAATTGCGCGTCTAGTGCACGAAGTACATCGATGTTGCGGTCAAGTACTACAACGTCTGCGCCCATGCCAACAGCCATTTGCGCTGCGCTACGACCCACCATGCCGCCGCCAATTACAACAACCTTAGCAGCTTCAACACCTGGTACGCCACCTAGTAACATGCCACGGCCGTGGTTAGATTTTTCAAGCGCTTGTGCACCTGCCTGAATAGACATACGACCTGCTACTTCACTCATTGGTGCAAGAAGCGGTAAGCCGCCACGTGCATCAGTCACTGTTTCGTAAGCAATACAAATCGCTTTGCTTTTAACAAGGTCTTCAGTTTGTGGAAGATCAGGTGCAAGGTGAAGGTAAGTAAATAAAATTTGGTCTTCGCGTAGCATTGCACGCTCAACAGCTTGTGGCTCTTTTACTTTTACGATCATGTCTGCTTTTGCAAAAACATCAGCTGCAGTTGCTAAAATTTCAGCGCCAGCTTGTGTGTAATCTTCGTTAGTAAAACCAATGCCCATACCTGCATCTGTTTCAACAATCACTTGGTGGCCGTGATTTACTAATTCACGAACACTCGCAGGAACCATACCTACACGGTATTCATGGTTTTTAATTTCTTTAGGTACACCAATAATCATAAAATTTGCCTTATTAAGAACGGATTAACATTTTTCACTATTATATTCATCATAAGGCAGTGTGTCTCACCTTTTTTAAAAGCCTAGGCAGTGTTATTATCTAAATAATAAAAATAAACAGAATATTAAACTAGTTGGGTGTATGCATCAGTTATTAGATAGAATTGACCGTAAAATTTTAATGGAATTACAGCACGATGGGCGCCTTTCTAATGTAGAACTGGCCCGACGAGTTGGCCTGAGCGCCACGCCCTGTCTGGAACGCGTAAAAAAGTTAGAACGTGAAGGTTATATACTTGGCTACAAAGCGGTGGTTGATCCAGCAAAGCTTGGCCAAGGCTTATCTGTGTATGTTGAGGTAACCATTACCAAAACATCGCCCGACGTATTTGATGAGTTTAGTGCGGCGGTTAAACAGCACGAAGAGATAATAGAGTGTCACTTGGTATCGGGCAATTTTGATTTTTTATTAAAAACACGCGTAAACGATATGTCAGAATACCGAGGTGTACTAGGCGACATTCTTTTAAAGCTGCCAAACGTGAGTGAGAGCCGCACTTATGTAGTAATGGAAGAAGTTAAAGGTGAAGACGGTGTAATAATTCGCCCTTACATTGCGTAAATTTAACCGCAAAAGATAAACACACTCTAATTTATAAAAACTTGTTCATAATCAGGCCATACACATTAAGATAAAGTGCATCAAATTGCATTTCCTGCTAAGGTATTTGATTGCAAGCAAGTGCCAATAGAACAATAAAGAGGGATAGGAAGTTATGCGCCTAAACGGTGTGCAAAGACTATTAGAAACAGGGCTGATCATCAGTACCTTTGCGGCAATATTCATTTTATGTGCTTTAATCAGCTTTGATCCCGCTGACCCTGCGTGGTCGCAAACGGGTGAATTTAGAAACGTAAAAAATATTACAGGCACTGCCGGTGCTTGGGTAGCCGATATATTATTACTGTCATTTGGTTGGCTTGCTTATTTAGTGCCGGCCGCTATTCAGCTATTTGGCTATTTATTATTTAAACAACCTCATCGTATTTTACAGCTCGACTACACCACACTTGCTTTGCGTGTTATTGGCTTTGCTTTATTTATTACCTCAGCAACGGCAATCAGCAGCATTAACTTTGATGATATTTATAACTTTTCATCCGGTGGGGTAGTGGGCGATGTGATTGCATCGGCCATGATGCCAGCATTTAACTTTACCGGTACCTCTATACTATTATTGTGCTTCTTTTTTGCTGGGCTTACTTTATTAACCGGTGTGTCGTGGGTTGAATTTGTAGACTACCTCGGCGATTTAGTGGTTAGAGGCTACCGTTACACTGCTAATTACGCCCAAGGTTGGATGCAACGAGAGCGTATTGCGGCAAATCCGGTGCAAGCCGATGCGCAATTTAATGATGACCCTGACGATTATGAGCAAAGCGATACCACACTCGAGCAATCATCAGAATTTGAACAAGAACCAGCTAAAAGTAAAAAACCAGCTAAACAAAAAGCCATTACTAAAGAGCAGCCTACCTTTAGCGAGCCGCAAATTAGTGATGACTACAGCCCATTTGATGAGCTAGACGATATACTCGACCAAGAAATTGGCTTTAGCGCCATAGATGATGAGCCTATGGATACAGCGGCTGCACTTAATGCGCTTGATCAAAGCCAAGTTGTTGAGCCTGAAAAACCGGTTACCACGGTGGTATCGCCAGCAAGGCCTATGCCTAAACCAAAACCTGCATATCAGCCACCGCCAACAGCAAAAGAAAAGTTTGAAGAGTTACTTGATAAAGAGCCACCGCCAGGGCCATTACCGTCGCTTGATTTACTCGACAGACCGGATAAAGCAAAAAACCCGATATCGGAAGAAGAGCTTGAAAGCGTGTCGCGTCTTGTTGAAACAAAATTACTCGACTTTAACGTACAAGCAAAAGTGGTTGGCGTATACCCAGGCCCAGTTGTAACACGTTTTGAGCTTGATTTAGCACCGGGTATAAAGGTGTCTAAAATTACTGGTTTATCAAAAGATTTAGCCCGTTCGTTATCGGCAATTAGTGTACGTGTGGTTGAGGTGATCCCAGGTAAAACTTACATAGGGATAGAGCTGCCTAATAAGTACCGTGAAATTGTACGTTTATCTGAGGTAATTAACGCCCCTAAATTTGAGCAAAATCCATCGCCACTAACCATGGTGTTAGGTAAAGATATTGCAGGGCAACCTGTGTGTGCCGATTTAGGTAAAATGCCCCATTTACTGGTAGCGGGTACCACGGGTTCGGGTAAGTCAGTGGGCGTTAATGTAATGATATTAAGCTTACTGTACAAATCGGGCCCTGATGATGTTCGTATGATCATGATTGACCCGAAAATGCTTGAGCTTTCGGTTTACGAAGGTATTCCGCACCTATTGTGTGAAGTAGTTACCGACATGAAAGAAGCCGCTAACGCACTACGTTGGTGTGTAGGCGAAATGGAACGCCGTTATAAATTAATGTCGGCGTTGGGTGTACGTAACTTAAAAGGTTACAACCAAAAAGTACTTGAGGCCAAAGAAGCGGGTTACCCAATTCTTGACCCATTATTTAAAGACACCGACGGCATGAAAGAAGGCCCAGACGAGTTAGATAAACTACCGAGCATAGTGGTAGTAATAGACGAATTTGCCGACATGATGATGATTGTAGGTAAAAAAGTTGAAGAGCTAATTGCCCGTATTGCGCAAAAAGCACGTGCCGCAGGTATACATTTAGTACTTGCAACACAGCGCCCATCGGTAGATGTAATTACCGGCTTAATTAAAGCCAATATACCTACGCGTATGGCGTTTCAGGTGTCGAGTAAAATAGACTCGCGTACCATATTGGATCAACAAGGCGCCGAAAACCTATTAGGTATGGGTGATATGCTTTACTTACCGCCAGGCACAAGCGTACCAGAGCGTGTGCATGGCGCATTTGTAGACGACCATGAAGTACATGCGGTAGTAAACGATTGGAAAGCACGCGGTAAACCTAATTACATTGATGAAATTTTAAATGGTGATGCAACAGAAGATGTTTTATTACCAGGTGAAACCAGTGAAAATGCAGATGAAGAGTCAGATCCGCTATACGACGAAGCCGTTGCGTTTGTAATCGAAACCGGCAAAGTATCGGTATCATCAGTACAACGTAAATTACGTGTTGGCTATAACCGCGCAGCACGACTAGTAGAACAAATGGAAACATCGGGTATCGTGAGTTCACCAGGCCATAACGGCGCTCGCGATGTATTAGTACCTAATGGAGCAAATTAATGAAAAAATTAAACAGTTTATTATTAGTGCTTGGCAGTTTAATTGCCACGCCTAGCTTTGCTGATGACAGCCAAGCACTGCAAGACAAACTCGCAACCCTTAAAAGTTTTAAAGCGCAGTTTTCTCAAAACGTAACCGATCCGCAAGGCCAAGCGGTTATGCAAGGCGAGGGCACAATTGCCCTTAAACAACCTATGATGATCCGCTGGCAGCAAACAATCCCAGACGATACCTTATTTGTATCCAATGGTGACAAAACCTATTACTTCGACAGCTTTGCTGAGCAAGTAACTATTATGGATACCCATAGCCTTATAGATTCAACACCGTTTGTACTGCTTACTTCAAAAGATCCCGCACAATGGGAAAAATACAGTGTTCAAGCCACAGACTCTGGCTTTAGTGTAACGCCAAATAAAGGCGTAGAAAGCCAAGTAGAGCAACTTGATATTACCTTTGCAGGTAACGAGCAAGGCCTTGCTAAGTTAGTTGTGACGGATAATTCTGGTCAGCTTTCGTCGTTTAGTTTTAACAATGCACAAGTAAATACCTCGCTTGATACAAGCACCTTTGAATTTACCCCACCAGAGGGTGTAGAAATAGACGATCAGAGTAACGGTGAATAATTTAGGCTTTAACTTTGGGCCCGATGTACGCCCACTTGCGGCGCGCATGCGCCCAACAACGCTTGACGAATACATAGGTCAGCAGCATTTACTAAGTAGCGACAAGCCCTTGCACCAAGCCATTGTTGCAGGGCGTTGCCACAGCTTAATTTTGTGGGGGCCGCCTGGGGTAGGTAAAACCACCCTTGCGCAAATTATTGCAAACCACGCCGATGCCGAACTTATACAAATGTCGGCTGTGACTGCAGGCGTAAAAGATATTCGCGACAGCGTAACGCAAGCGCACGATAACCTACAAAGCCGCGGGCAACGCACCTTAATGTTTGTGGATGAAGTACACCGTTTTAATAAATCGCAGCAAGATGCATTTTTACCTCACATAGAAGACGGCACTTTTATATTTGTAGGTGCGACAACCGAAAACCCTTCATTTGCACTTAATAATGCGATTTTATCGCGTGCACGCGTGTATGTTTTAAAGTCGTTACAAGAGAGCGACCTATACACAGTGATAGAGCGCGCACTTAAGCAAGATGAGCAACTAAACCAAAAAAATATTGTTATTGCCGATAACGCCAAACAGGCGCTTTGCCAAGCAAGCGGCGGCGATGCCCGTAAAGTGTTAAACCTGCTTGAGCAAGCGGTTGATTTAACGAGTGAGCAAAACGGCACATACAACGTAGATGAGCACGTATTAAGCCAAGTACTGCCAACCCATTTAGCTAAATACGATAAAGGCGGCGATGAATTTTACGATTTAATATCGGCTTTTCATAAATCAGTACGAGGCAGCTCACCCGATGGCGCGCTGTATTGGTATTGCCGTATTTTAGCCGGCGGCGGCGACCCATTTTATGTAGCAAGGCGTTTACTTGCCATTGCCACAGAAGACATAGGTAATGCCGACCCACGGGCAATGGAAGTGGCGTTAAACGCATGGGATATATTTCAGCGTGTAGGCCCAAGCGAGGGCGAACGCGCCATTGCACAAGCCACTTTATACTTAGCCAGCGCACCTAAAAGTAATGCCGTTTATATGGCGTTTAACCAAGCAAAAGCTGATGCCAAAAACGAGCCAAGCTACCCAGTGCCAGAGCATTTACGAAACGCGCCCACAAACCTAATGAAAGATTTAGGCTATGGTGCCGAGTATCGCTACGCACACAATGAAGAGGGCGCCTTTGCCGCTGGTGAAAAATATTTACCGCCAGAAATTCAAGACAAACACTATTATTTACCGAGCGATCGTGGCCTTGAGCAAAAAATTAAGCAAAAGCTTGATTACTTAAAAGAACGCGACGCGCAAAGCCCGCTTAAACGATACGAAAATGATTAAACTTTATATGATGATCGCCCTTGGCGGAGCCTCAGGAGCCTGTTTACGATTTTTTATTAGCGAAACCATGCTAAAACTCCTTGGTAGGGGATTCCCTTTTGGCACGTTGACGGTTAATATTCTGGGTTCATTGTT
>NZ_DJHW01000078.1:0-4726 GCF_002433295.1 Pseudoalteromonas sp. UBA6610
ACCACTTGCAGGGAAGTTATCTAAAAACTTATGCAATGCTTCTTCAGCGCTTTGCAATGCAAAACGTGTCGCGTAGTGGAAGTACGGCGCTGCTTGTTCGCGCTCGCTGCTTGCTACTTTTTGCTCGTAATACTTAATTGATGCCATTGCCGCGTATAAAAAGCTCATTACATCGCCTAAACGTGCTGATAGCATTTCAGCCTGCTTTAATTTACCGCCAAGTACGAGTAACGAGAAGTCGGCATACACTGCTAATTTTGCAGATAGTTTATGTACGGCTTTTTCGTATTCACGTACTTCTGGTAATGCAGAGTTTGCACTTGCAGTAAATGGTAAAACACCTAAACGGAACGCACGTAAGCTATTTGCTGTGCTGTAACCAATTGTTTTACGCAAAATGCCGTTAAACTCTTTATCTGCACCTTTATCTTCACTATGGATTGATTCAACCATAGATTGTAAATAAGGGTGACAACGCATAACACCTTGACCAAAAATCATCAGGTTACGTGTAAGAATGTTCGCGCCTTCTACTGTAATTGCAATAGGCTGTGCTACGTAACCGCTTGCAAGGGTATTTTGTGGACCATTTTGAATCGCTTTACCCGCTTGAATATCCATTGCAGAATCTAATACGTCGCGGCCAAGCTCGGTCATGTGGTATTTAGCTATTGCTGTAACAACCGATGGTTTTAAGCCCATGCCTAGGCCTTCAGTTGTCAGTACGCGCATTGCTTCTTGTAGGTATGTTTTACCTGCAATGTCTGCTAGTTTTTCTTGAATACCTTCAAATTGACCAATTGCTAAACCAAACTGCTCACGCACTGCTGCGTATTCAGATGCTGATTTAAACGCCACTTGCGATGTACTTACACCTAGTGCAGGTAATGAAATACCACGTCCTGCGCCTAAACAGCTAACCAGCATTTGCCAACCACGACCGATGTTTTTCTGGCCGCCAATAATAAAGTCCATTGGTACAAATACTTTGTTACCACGTGTAGTACCGTTATAAAAACGAATACCCATTGGGTCATGGCGGTTGCCAAGCTCTACACCTGGGTGATCTTTAGGAATAAGCGCACAGGTAATACCTAAGTTTTCTTTGCCGCCTAGTAAACCTTCTGGATCCACTACTTTAAATGCTAAACCAAGTACCGTAGCGATTGGTGCCAGTGTGATATAACGCTTATCCCATGTGATCTCAAGGCCAAGTACTTCTTCGCCGTTGTACATGCCTTTGGTGACAGTACCAATATCTGGAATACCACCTGCATCAGAGCCTGCCTCTGGGCTTGTTAAAGCAAAACATGGAATGTCTCTGCCGTTTGCTAAACGCGGTAAGTAATGCGCTTGCTGCTCTTGTGTACCAAAGTGAAGTAATAATTCACCTGGGCCTAAAGAGTTAGGAACCATAACAGTTACCGCTACTGCAGAGCTTTTTGTCGCAATGGTTGCCACAATAGTCGAGTTTGCATAAGGGCTAAACTCTAAACCGCCAAACGATTTAGGAATGATAAGCGAGAAGAAACGCTCTTTTTTCAAAAATTCTAATATGTCATCTGGTAAGTGAATACCGTTTTGAATAACTGAATCGTCAATCATGCCTAGTAGCTCTTGTACTGGGCCATCTAAGAATGCTTGCTCGTCTGCACTTAGGGTAGCAGCCGGCACATCGCGTAGTGCGCTAAAATCTGGCTTACCTTGATAGATAGACCCTTCTAGCCACACATCACCCGCGTCTAGCGCTTCTTGTTCAGTGATTGAAATACTTGGTAATACTTTTTTTAATTTTGTACGTAAACTCATGATTGAACTCATCCGACCAGATAAATAATACCTACATTACGTCATAAAAATCAGTTTAGATCAATTACTCTATTCAATTAATTAACAGTTTTTTCAATTTATTTTCTTTACGGTGACGTAAACTGTTGAAACTAAAAGGCTTACACTTGTGCGCTGAAACACCTCTATTTGGCAACAATTAAGCCCCATACTCATAAAAAGCTATTTTTTAGGCATAAAAAAACGCAGCCACTTGGGCTGCGTTTTTAAAATAAGGTAGGTAACATTAACTGCTTATTTGCACAACGTGTTTGCCTGTAAAGCCACCCGCTATTTGGTTATTTAAGGCAGCACTAACTGAGTCAGCAGTAAAGTCAACCGCAGTGATTGCCGGTGTTTTAATATCGCCCGATAGCGCGCCTTCAAGCAATAAATTGCCCATAAAACTTAAGCGCTGCTGCGCACATAAACTATTGGCAAGCCACGCACCACCAATAGACACCACACTAATATTAGGCGCTCGGTGGTACATTAAATCTTGATCAAAATGAGGCAGCGAGTTTAAACACGCGATACGCCCGCAAAAACGCATTAATTCAATATTTCTAAGCGTTGATTCACCGCCCATAGTATCAATTACAGCATCAAACCCTTGCGGGCCAAGCTCGCGGCGAATTTTGTCGCGTAACTTTTTGTCGTTATAATCAAATACCACATCGGCACCTAGCTGCTTTACCAGTTTGTGATTACGCTTTGAAGCGGTGGTAAATACATCGGCACCGCGTTGTTTAGCATATTGAATGGCAAACTGCCCTACCGCACCAGAGCCACCTTCGATTAGGATTTGGTCGCCCTCCGTAATGGCAATTTTATCTAAGCTAATAAGGGCGGCCATACCAGCGCACGGTAACGTAGCAGCCTTTGCAGGGCACAGCCCATCGGGCACAACCGATACAGCAAAGTTAGGTACCGTGGTGTATTCACTCAGTACCCCTTGCTTACCTATATTGGCATGCCACATTACTCGTTCGCCAACCCCAGGAAACACACCTTTGTTAGCTTTAACTACCACACCAACGGCGTCTAGGCCTAAAATATGAGGGTATTGCCACTTACAAAATCCCGTTTTAGCAAAATAGGCATCAGCAGGATTAAGGCCTACATACTCAAGCTTTACCAACAATTCGTTGTCGGCGCACTCGGGTATATCAACCTCAACATCTTGCAAGCGTATTTGCTCATCTGGTTGTGATAAAACAACAGCGCGCATTGTTTGTAAGGTGCTGCCTTGATGTGATAATTCAGTATTGCTCATTCAATTAACTCTACCTATTTTGTACTGCTCAGTGCATAGCTCCATTGGCCGTTAAATGCCTGATAAGCATTCACTTTAGCAAGCAATGTAGCAATAGTTGTGTCAACAGCGTTTTCTTGTGCCATTAAAACATCCTGGCGTGCATCTAACAACTCTAAGTACGGTATTTGGCCTTCTTCGTACATCGCCTGTGCTTGTAAAAATGCTTTATTTGCAAAGCCATAGCGCTGTTTAGCATAACGCTCTTGCTGTTGTTGATTGACCAACATTTGCAATGAAAGTTCACTTTGAGTCACCGCATTTAATACTATTTGCTGATAGTCGCTGTAGGCAGCTTCACTTAAAAACTGCTGTGCGTCGCGCTGAGCAAGGAGTGCGGGGTAACTTAATATTGACCATTGCAACTGGGGGGCTACTTGCCATTGCTGATCAGTATTTTTTAAGCCCGTGCTGTCTATGCTCACTACGCCTGCAAAGGCTGATAAGCTAATATCAGGTAGTAAGGCTTTACTTGCCGCCACACTTAAGCTGTTGGCTTGGCTAAAATCATACAATGCACGGCTTATATCAGGGCGCAGGGCAATGGCGCTATTGGCATTTTTAAGCGCAACGCTAAAGCTTTGCTCCAGCAGGTTTTGCTCATTGTCTATCACAATGTCTTGCGCAAGCTTACCTGTAAGCACTGCTAAAGTAGATAAGTCGTTGTATTTTGCATACTCAATAGCGGGCATTAGGGCTTCTTGCTGCCTAAGCTGTGCCATCGTACGGTTTAGGTCAAGCTCGTTGGCAACGCCTTCATCTACACGTGCTTGAAGTACCTCAATGCTTTGCTCTAATGCGTTAATTTGCATGGCTATAATGTGTTGTTTTTCAACATTACCTTGATAGCTTACAAAACCTTTAACAACAGACGATACCACTTCAATTTGCAGTGAACGTACTTGCTCTGCTTGGCTCATGGCCGATGCATTTGCAGCATCAACCAAAGCAGTAATACGGCCAAATAAATCTAACTGCCAATCAAGTGCTATGTTAGCACTCGATTGACGGTCAAACACACTCGGTGCATCGCTTCGTGCTGCGCCAATACTTACCCCGCCTTGGGGTAAATATTGCGCTTTTTGCTCACCAAGTCGGGCAAGGGTACTTTTTAGCGTTAATTGGCTTGTTTGCAAATTGTAGTTATTGGCAAGTGCGCTATTAACCAAAGCATTTAGCTGCTTTGACTCTAACTTGTGCCACCAATTTGTTTCATCTGCTATGGCAACATTGCTGGCAATATTTGCTTGAGCTACAAAACCGTTAATAGCGTTTTGCTCGCTTTGTGTATCTATTTTGCTAGCGCAACCAGATAAAAAAGCAGCCACTAACACAGTACTTAACGTTAAGCACGTTTTGATAGGTTTAGCGATTAAATTAGTCATGCGATAACCCCTTTGCTTTTTGCTGCTTTTTCACAACTAACATGTAAAATACAGGTGTAAATAATAAGCCAAACACCGTTACCCCTATCATGCCTGCAAACACCGCGTTACCCATAGCGTGGCGCATTTCGGCACCTGCCCCCGTTGCAAGTACTAGTGGTACAACCCCAGCTGTAAAGGCAATTGAGGTCATTAATAT
>NZ_DJHW01000078.1:5115-28936 GCF_002433295.1 Pseudoalteromonas sp. UBA6610
TGTTGGTCGCGGGCAAATTCTACCATTAATATGGCGTTTTTAGAGGCGAGTGCCACCAGTACAATTAATGCAATTTGAGTAAATATATTATTGTCTGAGCCTACAAACCACACACCTAATAGTGCTGAGAAAATAGTCATCGGTACAATTAATATTATGGCCAGTGGCAAACGTAAACTTTCGTACTGCGCAGCAAGCACCATAAATACAAGCAACACAACTAATGGGAATACATAAACCATGGTGTTACCAGCCAGTACTTGTTGGTACGTTACTTCTGTCCACTCGTATTCAATACCCGTTGGCAGGTTGTCGGCTAATATTGTTTCAATAGCAGTTTGCGCCTGATCAGAGCTATAACCGGGGGCTGGGCTGCCGTTTAGTTCTGCACTTGGGTAACCGTTGTAATGCATTACACGGTCAGGTCCTATTGTTGGTGTAACTGTAAGTACCGAGCCAAGCGGCACCATATTTCCTGCACTGTTACGTACTTTTAGGTTAAGGATTTGCTCAGGATCAAGGCGAAAATCAGCATCAGCTTGCGCATTAACCTGATAAGTACGACCAAACATATTAAAGTCATTCACATACACAGAGCCTAGGTATATTTGCAATGCGTCAAATACTTCATCAAGAGGAATACCTTGAATAAGCGCTTGCTCGCGGTCTATATCAATATCAATTTGCGGTACTTGAATACGGAAACTTGAATATAAGCCCATTAACGCGGGGTCTTGCTGCGCCTTACCAATAATGGTTTGCAAACTATTAAATAGTGCATCAAAGCCTTTATTTGCTCTATCTTCAATTTGCAGTTTAAAGCCACCTGTTGTGCCTAAGCCTTGAATTGGTGGCGGCGGAAATACAGCCACAAACGCTTCATCAATAGCTGCAAAACGCTGATTTAACTGTGCGGCAATTGCCATCGCTGATTGACTAGGGTCGGTGCGTTTATCAAAGCTCTCAAGTGGCGTAAATACAATGCCGCTATTTGGGCTATTAGTAAAACCGTTTACCGATAAGCCTGGAAACGCCACGGTGTGTGCAACGCCTGGTACTTCTAATGCTATTTTTTGCATTTGCGAGAGCACATCTTCGGTGCGGTCTAAACTGGCTGCATCTGGCAGTTGCGCAATCGCAACTAAATATTGCTTATCTTGCTGTGGAATAAAGCCACCAGGTACGGTATCAAACAATTTAATTGTACCGCCCACCAGCGCAACATAGGCCACCATAACAATAACGCTCATACGTATAAGCTTTTGTACCAGCTTTTCGTAGCCTTTAGCACCACGGTCAAACACGCGGTTAAATGGTTTAAATAACCACGCACCAAACAGTTTATTAAGTAAACGCGTGAATGCATCTGGTTTTGCATCGTGCGATTTTAATAATAATGCCGATAGCGCAGGCGACAGGGTTAAGGAGTTAAACGCCGAAATAACAGTCGAAATAGTAATTGTTAGTGCAAATTGCTTATAAAACTGACCCGATAAACCGGTAATAAATGCAGTAGGAATAAATACCGCACACAGCACTAACGCTATCGCAATAATTGGCCCGGTTACTTCGCTCATAGCAACACGTGTTGCCTCTAAAGGCGAAAGCCCCTGTTCTATATTTCGCTCTACGTTTTCAACAACAACTATTGCATCATCAACTACAATACCAATTGCCAGTACCAAGCCAAACAGCGAAAGTGTATTAATAGACACGCCTAGCCATTGCATTACGGCAAACGTTCCTATTAACGAAATTGGCACCGCAATCAATGGAATAATAGACGCGCGCCACGTTTGTAAAAATACAATAACCACAATTACAACTAATACAATGGCTTCAAGTAGCGTTGCTATAACCGCATCTATTGAACCACGTACAAACACAGTGGGGTCATATACAATGTCGTACTCAACACCCGCTGGGAAATCTTCTGATAAACGAGCCATGGTCTCGCGTACTTGATCAGAGAGCTCAATTGCATTTGAACCCGGGCGCTGAAACACTGGCATTGCAAGTGCTGGCTGGTTATCAAGCTCTGCACGAAGTGCATAGGTATCTTGGCCTAAATCAACACGGGCTACATCAGACAAACGCGTTAATTGCCCTTCTTCACCCACTTTAATAATGACCTTTTCAAACTCTTCAACACTGTTTAAACGCCCTTTTACATTTAACAAAATTTGAAATTGGCTGTCGTTAGAAATTGGCTGTGCACCTAAGCTACCCGCTGCAACTTGCTGATTTTGCGAGCGCAAAGCCGCCACAACATCGGTGGCTGTAAGCTCGCGCGCTGCTAAAGCATCTGGGTTTAACCACACACGCATAGAGTACTTACCACCGCCAAATAAACGAATATCGCCTACACCCGGTAAACGGGCAATTTCATCTTTAATATGAATGTCGGCATAGTTAGATAAGTACGCTGTGTCGTGGCTGTTTTCAGGCGAATATAAATGCACCACCATGGTTAAATCGGGTGATGATTTTTCGGCTACTACACCTAAGCGCTGAACCTCTTCGGGCAAACGTGGTAATGCACTGTTTACACGGTTTTGTACTTGCACTTGTGCACGGTCTAGGTCGGTGCCTAATGCAAACGTTACCGTAAGTGTCATACGGCCATCGCTGGTGCCTTGAGAAAACATATACAGCATGTTTTCGGTACCGTTAATTTCTTGCTCAAGCGGCGTTGCCACAGTTTGCGCAATAACGGTTGGGTTAGCACCTGGGTAATTTGCTGTTACCACAACAGTAGGTGGCACAACTTCTGGGTATTCACTTACAGGAAGTTGAAACAGTGAAATACCACCAGCAATTAAAATAACCAACGACAGCATGGCTGCAAATATTGGTCGCTGAATAAAAAAGTGTGAAAATTTCATCGATAAACCTTATTGCTTAGCCATTAACTGCGCATTGTCGTTTGACAGGGTAAAAGCCACGCCGCTTGTATCAATTGTTACTGTATTTGGCGAAATTGGCATACCTGGGCCTACACGTGCTGGGCCATTTACCGCAATAATATCGCCTTCGTTTAGGCCAGCAGTAACAGCGCGTAACGCACCATAGCGCTCGCCTACTTCTATTAATTTGTATTCAAGCACGTTGTTTTCGCCAACGGTTAACACAAAGCGATTTTTTAAATCGGTACCAATAGCACGCTCAGGAATAATTACTTTTTCGCTCACTTCGTTTGCTGCCAATTTAACGCGAGCAAAAGAACCTGCACGTAGTTGATTGTTATCTTGTTCAAATACCGCACGTACACGTAAAGTACCCGTTGCTGAATTAATTTGGTTATCAATAAAATTAATATAGCCTTGGTAAGCAAACTCTTTTTGCCCTACCTTTTGCATAACAACGGTTTGGCGGCTTTGTGCGGTTACATCGCTAAAGGCGCTATTCCAAGTACGCTCATCAACATCAAAGTAGGCATACATCGCTTTATTAGAAACAATTGACGTTAATACACTTTGGCCCGCTAATACGTTATTACCTTTGGTAATATTTGCGCGCGAGATAACACCATCAATCGGCGAAACCACTGATGTAAATTCTAAATCGAGCTTTGCAGAGGTAAGCTGTGCTTGCAGCGCTGCAAGTTGTGCTTCGCGCTGGCGAAGCGTTGAGGTACGCGCCTGTGCCTGTTCTGTTGAAATAGCTTTACGCTCTAATAAGCGCACTGCTCGTTTGTCTTCACTTTTTGCTTGTTCAAGTGCTGCTTCTGCGCTGTGTATTTGCGCTTCTAGGCTTGCTACAACTGCTGCAAAAGGGCGCTCGTCAAGTTGAAACAACACATCGCCTTGCTTAACAACATCACCTTCTTTAAATTCAATGCTATCAATCACCCCTGATACACGCGGCATCAGCGCAACTTCTTGCGGCGATTCTAAACGCGTGGTGTAGGTGTGCCAGCTTTGTACTGGTTTAATTAAAACTTGTGCTACATCGATAGGTTGTAATTGTTGTTGCTGCGCATTAGGTGTGCTCTCATCGGCACAGCCCGCTAAGGATAGAGTTGCCGCAGCTAATGCAGCAGCAATTAAATGTTTATTCATGAAGACGCTCCTTTATTTATTTATCTGGCATGTTACGGACTATACTTGCGGACAAAAACCATAGATTTATAAATTCATTAATGCCAAAATGGCATCAATAACATTTATTGGGTGATCATAATGGATACAACAAGCCGGCTTTTAATGCTGCTTGAAGTGGTAGAACAAGGCTCTTTTGCCAAAGCTGCAGAAATAAGAAACATAGACCGCTCTGTTATATCTAAACAAATCAGTCGATTAGAGGACGAGCTAGGCGTTAGGTTATTAAACCGCACCACCCGTTCGTTTTCGTTAACGGCGGCGGGCGCAGAAATGATAAAAAAAGCGTCAGAGCTAAGAGAGCTACTTGGTGAAACCGTACGTATGGCCGAAAACTACCACTTAGAGCCACGCGGTGTGTTAAAGGTTACCTCGTCAACATTAATTGGTCGGCGTTATTTACAACCTGTGCTTAACGACTTTCAAAAGCGTTTTCCACAAGTAGAAGTAGAGCTACGTTTAGACGATAGGCTAGTTGATATTGTATCTGAAGGGTTTGATTTAGCATTTAGAATTGGTGAGCCTAAAGACTCCTCATTAATTGCCCGTAAAATTGCCCGTAACAGGCTGCTTATTGTAGCCGCCCCTGAATTTATAAAAACCTATGGTATGCCACAAACCATAGAAGAGCTGGTGCAGTTACCCGCTGCAAGTTATGCAAGTAACGCTATGCGCGTAGAAACCATAGATTACTACGATAGTAAAGGTGAGCCGTGCGAGCTAAAAATAAAAAGCGTGTACAGAGCAAACGACGCTGAAGTACTGCTAATGAAAGCTATTTCAGGGACTACCTACTTTGTTGCGCCAGCATTTATTATCGATAAAGAAATTACACAAGGTCAATTAGTGCCCATTTTAACGGATGTTAAGTTAAAAGAGTTTAGCCATATGTATGCGGTGTACCCACACAGAGACTTACCAGTAAGAACACGTTTATTTTTTGATGCAGTAAGAGAATACCTAGGTAAAGACAAACCAATTTGGGAAAACAACATCCCAAATTTTGAGCAAATGTACTAGCCTCGTACTTAGGCTATTTGGGGCTTTTCAATCAGGTTGGCATTTGCTTGAAAGTACACTTTATTGCGGCCATATTCTTTTGCTTTATACAGTTGTTTATCTGCTTTAATTACAAACTTTTCAAGCGTGTCGCCTTGGCGATACTTAACAACGCCTATACTGGCAGTTACATTTATTTTTAGCCCATCAATCTCAAATGCCGTATTGTTGAGTTTTTCTCTTATGGTTTCGGCCATTGCCAATGCATCACTTTGTGACGCAAAAGAATGTAGTAAAGCAAACTCTTCCCCGCCCACTCTAAATACATACCCTTTTGCCAATACAACCCGTAACAAAGTGGCGACTTCAATCAGCACTTTATCTCCTACTGCGTGGCCATGGGTGTCGTTAACCTGTTTAAAAAAGTCTAGGTCGAGTAAAAACAAATAAAGTTGCGACTTATCTTTAAGCTCTACTGCAAAGTAATGGTTCATTGATAAACGGTTCGCAGCCCCGGTAAGTGGGTCTAACAAGGCCAGATTTTTCAGCCGCTTAGACGATAAAGCACGGCTGCCTTCAAATACATGAGAAATAGCCCAAATGCTGATATAAACAAAGGCAAGATTTAAACTGAAGTTAAGTGTTGTTAGAGGAAGTTGCGATGCTTTGGTTAATAATATGGCCCCCTGGAGTACAAATAACAAAGCCGATAATACAATGCCATAGCGCTTACCTAACAGTAGGTAATACAACACAGGTAACGCAAACGACCACACATACAAACCATTTATTGGCTTTGCTAAATAATTACCTAATACAATAACAAAGGTGACAAATATGCACATAACAACAGATTGCCATACTTCTAGTGCGTGTGTGTTTAAGCGGTGGTAGGTGTAGGCACAAAATACAGTGAGCGCTATTTCTAAATAGCCTAATAACGCAAAGTTATTTAAAAAAATATTAAACGCAGCAAAAAACAATGAGACAAAACCAAAACACAAGCACATCCATTTCAGAACGTTTCTTCTTAATGATTTAGTACTACTAAGTGCTGCTATATCCATTCAAAAAACTTAAAATAATAAAAAATTCAGTGTAACGCTAAAATTAAATATAACAAGTAGATATAAGAAAACATTAACTTTACTCACTACAGAGGCACGAGCACCCAACCAAACAGCTTACTATAAGGATTAACCACCTAGCATAGATAAGTTTGTAGTGACCCCAGTGTTACCTTGGTGCAATAAGTGCGTTGGTTTTTTTGTTTTTATGTAACGCGCTAACTGATCAATTAATGCCTGATTAGTGTTATCACTCATGTATTCTCTAAGTGATATACCCTGCTCAGAAAACAAACATAAATGCAGTTTCCCAAGTGATGAAATTCTTAACCTGTTGCAGGTAGCACAAAAGTCATTACTGTAAGGCATTATTAACCCTATTTTGCCTAAATAATCAGGGTGGAAAAACTCTTGCGCAGGCCCCGCCGTTACATCGCGTATAATGGGTTGCCAACCAGCGCGAAGCAACTGCTCTTTTATGGATTGCCCCGATATATGGTTAGCATCAAAAAATGCTTTATTGTCGTTTGTTTGCATTAACTCAATAAAACGCATCGTTACGGGTCTGTGCTTTAAATACGCTAAAAAAGGTTCAAGGGCACGACCATTGTACTGTTTCATTAGTACGCTGTTTATTTTTACTGAATCTAAGCCGCTCTCTAGGGCCGTGTCTATGCCTTGCATAACCGTGGCAAACTTATCGTTGCCGGTAATGGTATTAAACATACGTGGGTCTAGGCTGTCGATGCTAACATTTATTGCATTGAGCCCTGCGTGTGCCCAATCTTTAACATGTTTATGCATTGAGTAACCATTTGTAGTGGCGGCTATTTTGGTAATACCTTGGGTGTCTTTTGCCGCACGAATTACATCTATAAAATCTTTTCTGAGGGTTGGCTCACCGCCAGTAATGCGTAACTTTGATATGCCATGATGAGCAAAGGCGTTTACGGTATTGCTAATTTCGTTAAGTGAAAGAAAGTCTCGGTCGTGATCGCATTGATAACCATCCGGTAAGCAATACACACACTTAAAATTACATACATCAGTAATAGATAAACGTAGATAACTAAATTTTCGCCCTGCTGGGTCGACTAGCATAAAAAAGCCTTTAACATTTAATAATTCATCGCTAAGTTCAAAGCGCGTAAAGCCTGTGCCCTACGCGCTTTGTTAGCACTTAACTAGGCCGAAAGACCTGCTTTAAGCTCATTGGGTTTCATGGGTAAATTACGTAACCGTACACCGACTGCATTAAATACCGCATTTCCAATAGCTGGCGCAACACCAATTACACCTGGCTCACCTAAGCCCATTGGAAACTCATCACTTTGTACAAACTCTATGTCCATATCGGGCACATCTTGCATTCTAAGTGGTAAGTAAGTGTTAAAGTTAGTGGCTGCTACTTGTCCGTTTTGGTAATTATTTGATTCATGTAACGCAAGGCTTGTACCCCACAATAACGAACCTTCAAGCTGGGCTAGTGCACCATCGGGGTGAACAATTAAACCTGCATCTACCACGGCATAAAGCTTCTTAAGCGTAATTTTGCCATCGCTTTTATTTACGTGCACATGAGCTGCTGTGGCAATCCACGCTGGCATATTACGCTCTTGGCCTGAACTTACTGAAAAACCAATGCCTTCATTTTCACCCAGCTTAACATTTGCGACCTTCGCTGACACTTTTTTAAGTACCGCATTTAAGCGCAGCGCTCCGCCCACGCTTTCAGGGGCTTTACCTGCTTGTTTACCTTTGCCATCGAGCATTGATAAACGAAACTCAACCGGATCAATCCTTTGTTTGTGCGCTATTTCGTCGATAAAAGACTCTAAGCTCCATGCTATCCAACCAGGGCCTACCGAGCGAAGCCAACCTGGGGTAAATGTGCTTTGCGCTAATTCGTTATTAATTGCCCGGGCACGGTGGTTATCCATGCTGTACCAGTGATCGGCTCCAGAGGCTGAAAATGCATCAAACTTACCATTGCCATCAACCCCTGGTGATAAAAAGCCTGGTGCCATTGCTTTTGTTGGCCAACCTGCTGCAAAAGCATGCTCCATTGCACTGAGCTCGCCATTTTCATTAAACGAAGCTGTTAATTTAGCTGTAGAGGCAGAGCGTGATTGATCAAATAAGCTATCATCTGCGCGCGTAAATACCAGTTTTACGGGTTTGCCAATCGCTTTCGCTGTTAATGCTGTAGGCACAGTCCAATCACCAAACAAGCGACGCCCAAATCCACCGCCTAAATAATAAGGACGAATGATAACGTTATTTTGTTCAACCTCTAACGCCTTGGCCAATGCAGGTAATGTTAAAGACTGCCACTGATTACCGGTATGGATAATCCACTTGTCTTGTTTAAACTCTGCCACCGCGTTAAGCGGCTCTAATTGATAATGGCTTGCTGTTGCCGTGGTGTACAGTGACTCAAGAGACTGCGTTGCCTCAGCCTGCATTTTAGCGGTATCACCTTCATTAACAAATAAGGTGCCAGCGTTGCTATCGTTACATAATTTTTCGCCGAGGGATTGAATATCGGCCTCTGTAACATTAGCTGTTTGCCCTTTTTTATAGGTTACTTTTAGCGCATCTACCGCTTTAATAGCACTGGGGTAATTGTCAGCTAAAACCACCACCCAGCCTTGTACGGTATTACTCGGGTCGTTTAAAATCTCAAACCCTTTATAGCCTTTTATTGTTTTTGCAGCGCTATCGTCCACCTGTGTCACTTCACTACCATAACGTGTTGGTGGGATCACAGGGCGCGCATACACCATGCCTTCAAGCTCTACATCTATACCGTATACGGCAGTACCATTTGTTTTTGCCGGAATATCAAGCGCTTTAAAGTCTTGTTTTAAACCCGTTAAGTGGCGTTTATTGGCAGGCTTTAACGGCAGTTTTGCAACTTCTTCACTGCTAAAGGTACGGTTAAACTCACCATTTTTAACAATATCGGCATAACTGATCGATTGATCGCCTGCAATTATGCGCCCTTTACTTGCGTGGCACTGCTCAGGCTTAACCCCCAGCATACTAGCTCCAGCGTCTATAAGGGCTATACGCCCCGCAGCGCCAGCTTGTGAAAGCGGCTTAAAGCTTTGAAATACAGACCACGAGCCACCTGTAACCATGTAGCCCCATTTTTCGTGCGTATCTACATACGTGATTGATACTTTATCCCAGTCGCACTCAAGCTCATCTGCCACAATACGCGCTAAGGCGGTGCCTACGTGCTGGCCCATTTCAGCTTTGGCAATACTAACGACTACTTCACCTTGCTGGTTCATAGTCCACCAAATTGTGGGTGAAAACGATTGTTGTGCAATCGACTCTTTGGCGCTAAGTTCACCTGAAAATAAAGCCGGAGCAAATGCCATAACCAGGCCAGCAGTTGCTGTACTAATCATAAAAGAGCGACGGTTTAAGTCTACGGTTTCGGTATTTTTTTGAAATAGTTTTTTCATTGTCGGCTCCAGTTACACGTCTAGCTCTTTGGGGTTAAACATTTGTACTGCACTTTGCGATTCATCAGCTGCACGTTGTATAGCCGATTTAATACGCTTGTACGCCATACAGCGGCAGTAGTTGCCATTCATATGATTTACTATTTCTTGATCTGTTGGATTTGGATTGTCTGCTAATAACGTAGCTGCTTGCATAATTTGCCCAGATTGACAGTAACCACACTGAGGTACTTGCTCATCGACCCACGCTTTTTGCAGCGGATGCGCGTTGTTAAGCCCTTCAATGGTCGTAATGTTTTTTCCTGCCACTGCGCCCACGGGTAATACACACGAGCGCGTTGCTTGCCCATCTAAATGCACTGTACATGCACCGCACATAGCAATACCACAACCAAACTTAGTTCCTTTTAACCCTATTTCATCGCGAATAACCCACAGCAAAGGTGTATCTGCACTTGCTTGCGATTTAACCTCTTTGCCATTAACTGTAAACGTCACCATAGCTTGCCCCTTCATTAAGCCTAAATAAAATTAAAGTAACGCATGACCCATACACGTTACTTTTTATACCACCGTACGTTGAAACTATTACGCTTTGCATTGCAGCGCACATTTAAAATGCGCGCTGGCATAACTGTTAAAAATTTAATCTCGTTTTAAACGTTTAACCTAAAGTTTAGGCTATATTTTTTAGTTTATTCGCTTACAGTTAGGTTGTTGTTATTATTAATAAACTGCTTTAATTGCTGTTGAGTGTCGATATCTGTGCTTGCCTGCTTAAGTAAAATGGTATTAACGTCAACCTGTGTATCGCGCAGCAAATGTTGAGCGCCTTTATCACAATTTAGCGCTGCTAGAGTTTTAAAATCACAGGCAGGAAATACAGCAGGTACGCCAAGGCGTTCGCCATAATCAGCGCACCAGCGCGAGGGGTTGTTGTTAAAATGAGTAATTAAAGTATTTATGTGTGTAGCACTAAGCTCAACCTGATCCGCCAGCATAAATAAAATCCCCTCTAATGAGTGCGCCTGACTTATAGTGTGTGTTGCCAGCGCAATGGATTTTCCTAAGCCTATTTGCCAGTGTGGATTATGCAGTATTTCAACATTGTTATAGCCACGTAACGCGTGTTCAATTTGCGCATGCCAAGCACCGCTAATAACGTATATGGGTAATGTGTTATCACCTTGTAAGGTATCTACGGCGCGGCAAATCATTGGTTTATTACCTACATCGGCTATAAGCTTACAGCCGTTAAAGCGCGACGATTGCCCAGCGGCTAAAATAACCTTTGCTACGCGCACCTTAGTTGCCCCAATTACTTAACGATGTAGCATCTTTATTAGCAAATACCGCATGAATTTCGCTAATGAGCGACAAAGCTATGCTCTCTGGCGAGTCGCCTCCCAAATTAAGCCCAACAGGACCAAATACAGGCGCTACTACCTTATTTACCGTTGTATTTGCATGTTCAAACACTTGCGCTCGGCGATGTGCAGGCCCCAGTAATCCTATGTACTTTAGTTGGCTTTGCTCAAGTGCGGCTAACGCCTGTGAGTCAAGCTCTACACTGTGGGCCATTAAAACAGCGGCATCCACTTTGTGCTGTTCGCAAAATTGTTTAAGCTGCGCAGCTGGGCAACGCAAAATATTATCGGCCTGCTTAAAGTAGTCTCTTTTAGCATTTGCAGCTCGGCTATCCCATACACTTACCATCCACCCGAGTTGTTTAGCAAACGCGTATACTGGTATCGCATCAGCGCCACCGCCAACAATTAATAAATGTGCGCTGGGGTAAATAGCCACTTCTAAACGTTGAACTTTATCTTGCTCTAAAAGCGCTGCTTTGCGGTTTAAAGATAAGTTGTGCTGCTGCGCCACAGTTTTAAAAACGCCAAACCCCTTTGCCACTAAAGGTTTAATTTGCTGTGTGTAGTGCCCCGATTGCTTATTTTTAAGCGCATTAAACATGCTATCTAGTTGTAAGTATTCGTTTTCACTATTAACGCTTTGCAAAATAATATGCACCACACCACCACAGCCAATTCCTAGCTGAAATGTTAAGTCGTCTTCATCGGTTGCATCGTAGGTAATAGTTTTAGAATGTAATGTGGTCATAACCTGTTTGGCGTGGCGCTGAATATCAGCCTCTAAACAGCCACCCGAAAGCATGCCTAAGCGCTGGCCAAGGCTTGAAATAAGCATCATCGCGCCCAATTTTCGATAGCTAGACCCTTCAATTTGGTACAAGGTTGCTAGCACCCATTGTTGTTCATCACGAAGCGGATACCACGTATTGAGCATTCCTTTTAAATCAGTAACCATTAGCTGCAGCCATTTCAAACCTTAATATGCGCGCGTTTTAATTATCACCAAGGTGTCGCTTTGCTTCATTTGTTAGATATAACGAGGATAATCAAGCAACAAATAAGTGAGAAGCGTACGTGATATATTTTAAAATCGATCAGATAGGACGTTATTAAATATGAAATATTATCTTAGCATTTATCGAGGGCGAGGTGACCTGTGTGGATTGAAATTTTTCACTCTAGGTGCAATTAAATCGCCTTCAAAGGCTTTGCCCTGACTAAAAACCAAACTCCCTGCTGTAAAGTCATCCACCGCAGTACGCCTCGCGCTAACTTCCTTAATAAGCGTAAAATTTATAAAAAGGCGCACATGCTTAATTAGCAAACAATACGTTAGCTTTTTGGCTAATGTGAGCCTTGGCTTAAATAAGCATTAATCTTCAATTAAATCGGTGAGCGTATAAATTAGCTCATCAAACTCATCATTTACACTCTCGCGTTGCTGCTCACTCAATGTGGTATTTAGCTCAATAAGTAGATTTACATAGAGCGCTAAGTTTGCATCATTACTGGCTAATAGTTCTTCGCTCATATAGGCTTCTCGCTGTGTAATTACATAGCTTAATTGTTTTACAAATTCAGCCTCACTGAGCGCTTTATTTAAAAGTACTTGCTGCGCTGCATTTAAACGCGTTTGCTTGTACTGATGCCAAAGCAATGAAGAGTCATAATGAGCATTGTTAGCTTGGGTAATAAGCTGCGTTTGCACAGGGGTTAACTTTCCTAGCCATTGTTTGTAGTAATCGAGCTGTCTTTCTAGGCGCTCGCTTTTGCGCTCCTGCGCTGTTAATTCATTAAACTCTTCGTATTCTTCGTTAATTTGCGTTTGGATATTAGCAATAAGCTCTTCGCGCTGCGCATAAGAAAGCGTAAGCCCTAACTGCGCGAGCGGTATATGCGCATGTTCAAGAATGTTTTGAAAATGAGCTCTGGCCAATACCACTTGCGACTTTAGTTGCTGATAGTCTAACTGCTGATTAAATAACCCTTTTAAATTTAGGATATCTTGCTTGTAGGCGGGTAATTGCGTGGTGCGATGCCACTGCTGGGTTGTGTTAATAATACTTTTTAGTTGCTTGTTTTGCTGCTTATTTAGGTCAATGTAGTCATCTACCCAAAACGATGAAAGCCACGTTAAGTTATTATAAGTAAACGAAGTCGAACAACTACACAAAAAGAGCAGACTGAGCGCAATGGTTACGCGCGAAACTTTTATATTTTTTATTTTAAACATGAAATCCTCAACTAACGCTTTCTCTCAAACTCTCACATAAATACGCAAAGGTGTTAATTTACTTTAATTGATAATAATTATTATTTACTGTTGACACACCATCAAATCTAAATAATAATTAATCGCATAAACAAAGTGTAACGACCTCAGTGCCCAAGGAAGAAATACAGCATGGATGCTGACATTTTGTTTTAAGCGCGTGACTGCTTAATGGCTATTATTTACTCGACCCAAGTAATAGCATAAAAGTTCATCTCTACTTGCTACATTGCTCATATTAGTGACGGTTAATATGACATTAAAAGCGCAGGCCTTGGCTTGCGCTTTTTTACTGCTTTAAATTTTCTGTAATATCTGTATCTTACGCTTATAAACAGCGCATTATTAGCAATATAATTGCTTATTTAAGCTATAATTACCACAACAGCTTGGCTAAGTGTTAAACGAGCATATAATCACCAAAGCGTTAGTATTTCACTTAACCCCAAGCACTTGCACCATTTTATACGTGGCTATTAAATAGTAAGTACAAAGTGTTGCAATAAAACAGGTTTTTATACATACACATTGCAACTATTACCTATTGGAGACATGGCTATGTCACAGTTTAATTTAAAAGCATTAATACTCACTGGCGTTTTGCTTTCAAGCCCATTTGCACATGCAACTCTTGAAGACGGTATAAGAGCTGCCAACGAAGGCGAGTTTGCGACGGCACTAAAAGAATTTGAATATTTAGCTGATAAAGGCTTTGCCCCTGGTATTTACGAACTAGGTAAACTTTACGAGGGCGGCTATGGTGTTACACGCGACTACTTTAAAGCGGCAGAGCTTTATAAAGAGGGCGTTAAAAAAAATCACGCTGACTCAATGTTTGCGCTAGCGGTTTTATACGATGAAGGCAAAGGCGTAAAGCTTGATAAGCAAATGGCGGTTACGTTATTTGAAAAAGCAGCGAAAAAAAACCTCCCCGCCGCACAATTTAATTTAGGTGTTATGTATGCAAATGGCGAGGGCGTAACGCGCGATTATAAACAAGCCAGAACGTGGTACGAAAAAGCCGCTGCTAATAACTACTCACTGGCGCAATTTAATCTGGCGCTCATGTATTTTGAAGGCCTAGGCATGCCAAAAGACTTAGAGAAGTCGTATGTGTGGAACACCATTGCAGAATACAACGGCAACATGCAAGCAAGCCATAGCCGTAAGCTAGATGAGCGTAAAATGCTACCTAAAGAAATAGAAGAAGCAAAAGAAAAAGCCGACAAAATCTACGAAAAAATACTCGCAGGCACGTACGCCGGTGAAGGTCGCTTATTTTAATTTTCGCCTAGCTAAACCCAAGCGTTTCACAAGGGCAAATGCATCTCGCATTAGCCCTTTTTTATATCAATTTACTTAATATATAAAAATTTAAGCAACTTAATAATAAGGTTGCTCTGTTTGAGTAAAAGCGCGGTACGCGGGTTAAACGAGCTAGACACCAAGGTGTTTTTTGCATGACTAAAGGTTAAAAACCCTTCTTTACCATGATAATGCCCCATTCCTGAATGCCCAACGCCACCAAATGGCACATCGTCTGCTGTCACCTGCACTAAGGCATCGTTTACAGCAACTGTACCACTTAATGTTTGTTCCATGATGTAATCTTGAGCGTGCTTATCTTGGCCTAAAATATATAGCGCTAAAGGGTGATTATGCGCTTTTATGTAGCTAATTGCCTCATCGAGCTTTTCGTAGGTTTTAATAGGCAAAATGGGGCCAAATAACTCATCTTGCATTAACGTCATATCATCGCTAGGCGCGGTAACAATATGCAAACCCATTCTATGCTTTTGTTTGTCTTGCTGGTTTTGATCTAGCGGCTTAATTACTTGCGCACCTAACTGCTGTGCTTGTGTTAAATACCCTTCTAAGCGAGTGTAATGCGCATCGCTAATAATTGACGTTAAGTTTTTGCCTTCAACCCCGTCTTTAAAGTGCTTTTTATAAAGCTCGCACAATTGCTGCACCAGCTGATGCTCAAGGGCCTTAGGTACAAATACATAATCTGGGGCTACACAAATTTGCCCCGCATTAGCCATTTTACCAAACAATAATGTTTGCGCTGCTTTTTTAATATTAGCTTGCTCAGTAATTATCACCGGCGACTTACCACCAAGCTCTAAGGTAACAGGGGTTAAATTTTCGCTGGCCGCTTTCATAACCATCTTGCCCACTGACGTTGAGCCAGTAAACAGCAGATGTGCAAATGGCAGTGCAGAAAACTCACTCGCTACATCGCTTGCCCCTAACACCACTTTACAGTGCGCTTGTAGCTCGTCTGCAAATATTTTTTCTATGACTGCATTAGTATGCGGGGTAAATTCGCTGAGCTTAAGCATAACTCTATTACCCGCAGCAATGGCGGTAATAACAGGCACTAATGCCAATTGTATGGGGTAATTCCATGGTGCAATCACACCAACTACACCAAGTGGCTGGTAAGTCACACTCACTTTTGATGGCCACAAACTTAAGCTAGTTGAGCGCTTACTGGGTTTTGCCCATTTTGGCAATTTTTTAATAATGTGCGCTAAGCCCTGAACCGTTGGTAGAATATCGCCAAGTAACGTATCGAACGCGGTTCTGTAGCCAAAGTCTTTTGATGCTGCATCGATAAGCGCTTGTTCATTACTAACAATGCGTTTGTGCAACGTTTTTAATAATACGATACGCTTATCTATCGGGAGGTACGACTGGGCTAAAAAGCTATTTTGCAGCTCATTAAACGTATCGCTGAGTGACGGTGTGTGTGTGCTATCAGTATCCAATGGTGCTACTCGTGTATCATTTTGCTACGACTATAACGCCGTTCTGATTTTCGAGCAATAACACTAACTATCTAAAAATTACCGTTTTTGTAGGAACAAATAGCCACAATTAACCACTACTCGCTCAATAATTTAGCCCTTAAATTACTTTTATTTAGCTCGTTAGCGGCTCACAAGGAAGCGTAATAATAAATTTAGCGCCGCCTTGCTCGCGGTTCTGTGCGCTTAGCGTGCCATTAAGCGCGCTAATAATTTGCTTAGAAATACACAACCCAAGCCCTAGCCCATCAACCGATTTAGTACTGTAAAAAGGCTCAAAAATAGTCTCTATATCGTGCACTTCTATGCCCGGACCGGTATCTTCAATACACAGTTGCACACTATTATTTAGATAATTGGCACTAATACTCAGCTCGCGAGTAATACACCCCTGCATTGCTTGGCTGGCATTCGATATTAAGTTAACTAACACTTCTTCAAGGGCCGCTTTATCTGCTAACACGTTTAATTGGCTGTCAATTTTAGGCGGTAAAACACTTATATTGTCCTGCTTTAGCTGGTTTCTATTAATCTCAAGTGCCTTGGCTACTGATTCACTTAATGGCACTTCGCTAATAATCGTTTTTGCAGAATCAGAAAAATAATTTAGCTGTGCAACTATCTTATGCACTCTTGCTACTAAGGCTTCAACAAACTGTAAATTTTCGTTTAGGGCTTCAAACTTTCCTTTAGCTAGCAAGCGTTTAGCACTGGCTAAGTAAGTATTAATGGTATTAAGCGGGTGATTAATTTCGTGGTTAAAGCCCATGCTAAGCTGGCCAATTGTTGCAAGCTTAGTTGATTGTACAAGCGCATCTTGCTGTGCTTTAAAAGCATTAGTACGTGCACTAATTTCCTGACTGACACTGTGATGGGAATAAACCAGCTTTTTAACGCCAACAAAGCGCCTTAAAACAACATACCCTAGGGCAATAATAAGCGCATAAATTACCACAAAGCCAAATAACGCCGGTAATTGGGCAATATTAGCATTAGATACATTTACTAATACGGTAACCGATGCGTTCAAAAAGCGTAATTTTTGCTCTACCGATAAATAGTTATGCTCATCAATTGTGCTAAACAGTAACCTTTGTGATGTGTAATTTGAATGGGCAATCAGCTTAGGTTGATAATCTAAATACGCACGACGCTGAGCGATGTCTCGCCGATGAGTAATATCAAGTGTAGAAAACGTATTCAGGCGCCAATTTTCCATATCTGAAATAGCAATCACGCTATCTTCTAGCTGCACATAAAAGTGGCTGCCCTTTGCGGTATTTAAAAGCTCACGGTCACTTTCAAATTTGTTCACATTAACTTTTAAAACAACAACCCCTACCGCTTGATTATTGTTATAAATGGCTTGTGAAAAATAGATGCCTCGCTCTTTTGTACGCATGCCTACGGCAAAATACGCTACTTTTTCACCTGCAAATGCGCGCTTAAAATACGGTCTAAACGACAGATCGCTGCCTAAAAAATTATGATCGGCCTGCCAGTTACTACTTGCAATCACAGCGCCTTGTTCATCAAGAATATAAATATCTGAGGCACCACTGGCTTGTTGTATATCAGCTAAGTAGTTATTAATCTTTTTTTCGTTATTTTGCGCCGCACCTAAAAAATCAATAACCTCATTGTTATAGGTAAGAAGCTGAGGAATTTTTGAAAAACGCGCAAGCTCAGCATCAATATAATGCTTTAACTGAGTTGCTTGCTGGGCTGCTTTTTGCTCGGCCTGATTATAATAATGAGTTCGGCCATAGCAAAACACGACCGACAATAGCACTATCAGTACAACAAAAGATAAAAGAAGTTTTTTAGAAAAGGAGAACATGCCCTAGCTCACAACAAAATAGCTATAAAATTTAAGGGCGCTAGTTTAACGGGTTATGGGCGCTAACAACAGAAACTTTGTGTTAACAAATACAATAAATCTTAATTTATTTATAAACTGCTGCAAGTCTGTACTGACTCGCAACAGTAAACATCATTAGCGGTACTAAAATTACGAGTTAGTGGCTAATTGAGGCTTATTTTTAGCGTACTTGTATAAGCCGATCAGTGAAGCTGCAATCCAGAAAATCTCAATTACAAAGCTTGCAAGGTTAAAGTTGTAACACAAACTTATTAACAGCAAAATTGCCCCTGTTAAATTCATTATGTTGTACAATAACCCCGTTGGGGATGCTTTATTAAGTTGTAATAAAAAGAATGCACCAACAACTAAGAAAGTACCCGCCATACCTACAATATCAAATAACAGTGCTATCACACGTTTATCCTTTGCTTAAAAAACCCAACTAACTGGCCCTATCCTTGGGGAGGGTGTTTTTCAATCATTGAAACAGCAAAACCGGGCGAGTATATCAGGCTTGTTTATTGGTACAAGGTCAATTGTCCGCCTTACTAATCATCAAATCTAAGCTTTTGTAGTTATTACATTTTTAAACGTATTGGGTTATTTAAAGGTAACCTTACCGCCAATTATTTTATAAGCTGGCGTACCGCGTATGATTGCTGGGCGCGCAAATGGGCGCTCGCATTGGGGGCAAATACACGGTGTAGTTGTGTAATCTTGGGTTATTCGCTCTATAAAACACTTTACTAAAGCGCCTTTGCCGCCTTTTCTATATTTAAACAGCGCCGCTTTGCAAGCAGAGCAAAAAATATCGACTGTTTTAGTCGGCCCTTTTTTATTTGGCTTAGCCATACACTCCTTAACATATCTACGTAGATACAAAGCAGGCATTTTAGCAGTTAATAAATAAAAACGTTACAGAAGCTAGGCAAACTGCCTAATAAGCGGTGAAGAAAAACGCAGGGGATTAAATAATAGGTACGATATAAAACGCCATAAAAGCGTTTCGCTAATCTCTAAAAAACAGGCGGTTTAATTGCGCTGATAACACATTCATATTAAATGGTTTAATAATAAACCCCGACACTTTTGCTTTGATAACTTGTTTTACTGTATCAGCGTTATCTTCGCACGTGACCATAATTACAGGTAAATCGACTAAGGCTTGGTCGTGGCGTATGTTATCGAGCAAGTTTACACCGTCTACTTTAGGCATGTGTAGGTCGGTTATTACTAAATCAAATTTTTGCTGACGCAGTATTTTTAATGCCTGTTGGCCGTCAGTTGCCTCTACAACATTTTTGTAATCAAGCTGCCTTAACATATTAATTAATACGTGGCGCATAAGTGGCATATCATCAACGACTAATATTTTCATAATTATCTTTATTGTAGCGCTTAAAAGTGGCGCCTTATTTAGCTTGCTTAGGGCCATACACCTATAATAAAACCCATTAATGTAAATTGTAATGTGTAATACCCTGCATTAATTATAAATAACTTGATTGGCCGCTGCTCATAAATGTAACTGAGCCCCAGCGAGCTACCTACCCAAAACAAACCGATGGCAAAACCTGTAAAGGCGCCCTCTCCCATTCCGGCCTCTTTACCTAAAAATAATGAAAGCACCACCGCCGACAAAAGTGCAAGTACCATACTGCCGCCAAAAATTAACGCCGGTTTTGCTGTTTGTAAATCAAGCTCCGTAAGGCCTGTACACTCTAACCAGGCATTTTTAAAAAAAGCGTTTGAGTACCAAATACCGCCAAGCATAAAAGAGGAAAGCGCCGCCACAAGCACGGCAAAAAAATTAACATCAGTAAAATTCATACATACTGCCATAATGCATAGTGTACAAGGGTATTTTGACTGTAGTTAAAAATACCCTAAGCAGCAAATTATCGCCTTTAAAATTTGCGGTTTAGGGCGTGTTGGTTTTTGTGGAGGTTTTTAAAAATCGCCATAGGTGGCACGCGTTTGTGCCTTTAAATCGGTTGGCGAAAGCGCTGCCTCAAGCCCTCGCTTACCTGCACTTACATACACTGTTTTAAAGGCCATAGCGCTTGAATGAATAAAAGTGGTTAGGCGCTTTTTTTGCCCAAGCGGGCTAACCCCTCCCAAGATATACCCTGTAGCGGCTTGTACCTTTGGCGCGCTTGCCATTGCGACCTTTTTAGCGTGACTCAGTTTGGCCAATTGCTTTAAATTTACTTGCTGGGAAATCGGTGTAACGGCAACAATTAACTGCCCTTCATTGGTTTCAAGCACGAGGGTTTTAAATACCTGCTCACTGTTAAGGTTTAACTTTTCAACGGCTTCTTGGCCATAACGCGTTGTATTAGCATCGTGTTGATAACTAAGTACATCGTGAGGCACATTTTGTTTTTTCAGTAATTCTATTGCCGGGGTCATACAATTTAGCCACATTATTTTAAGCGCATTATTAATCTACAATAAGGGTTAATCATTTTGAAGAGTAACTTAATAGCAGATACGTAAAAAGCCTTTTATTGACGAGGGTATAGGTACAAAGGGTAAAGCAATGTGGGTCAATTGCCTAAGGCAACAAAATAGCTCAGTGAATTAATCGATTGAGTATACGCACTTTATAATATTGCTAAGTCGTGCCCAGTAATATGGTTGAAAAAATGAATTTGAGCCAAAAAAAACGGTGCATCAAGCACCGTTTTTTTTAGTTTTTACGATAACTAATTACTTAGTTAAATCGTCAAAAAACTTTTTAACGCCGTCAAAAAAGCCTTGCTCTTTAGGACGGTTTTTTGAGCTATCTTTGCCCATGCTCTCGTCTAACTCTTTAAGTAACTCGCGTTGACGCTCGTTTAAGTTAACTGGCGTTTCAATCACTACTTTACAAATTAAGTCACCTTGAGCACCACTACGAACCGATTTAACACCTTTACCACGCATACGGAACATTTTGCCCGTTTGTGTTTCAGACGGTATTTTAAGTTTTGCACGGCCATCAAGCGTAGGCACTTCAATTTCGCCACCTAAACCTGCGGTAGTAAAGCTAATTGGCACTTCGCAGTACAAGTTATTCGCATCGCGTACAAAAATTGGGTGTTCGCGTACAGATACTTGCACGTATAAGTCGCCAGCTGGCGCTCCGTGCATACCCGCTTCGCCTTCACCGGTTAAACGAATACGATCGCCTGTATCTACGCCTGCTGGAATTTTAACTGACAACGTTTTCGTTTTCTCAACACGCCCTTGTCCGTGACACTTATCACATGGGTCTGAAATAATCTGACCTTGTCCCTGACACGTTGGACACGTTTGTTGAACAGCAAAGAAACCTTGGCGCATTTGTACTTGGCCAGCACCATGACACGTAGTACATGTTTTAGGCTTAGAGCCCGCTTTTGCACCACTGCCATCACACGGCTTACAGCTAACCCATGTAGGTACTTTTATTTCTACTTCTTTACCACGGACCGCTTCTTCTAAGCTTAGGTCCATGTTGTAACGTAAATCTGATCCACGTTGTTGACGCGATTGACGACGGCCACCACCGCCACCAAAAATGTCACCGAACACATCACCAAAAATATCACCAAAATCGCCTTGACCACCACCGCCAAAGCCACCGTGACCGCCGCCACCGCCTTGTTCAAAGGCAGCATGGCCGTATTGGTCATACATTTGACGTTTTTGATCGTCGGTTAAAATCTCGTAAGCTTCTTTTACTTCTTTAAATTTAGTTTCGAGATCTTTATCACCGGCGGTACGATCTGGGTGATATTTCATCGCTAAGCGTTTATACGCTTTTTTTATGTCTCTCTCGCTTGCATCTTTGCTTACGCCGAGAACTTCGTAATAATCGCGTTTTGACATATCTATCACACTACTCTTTTCTATTTGCAGCTAGGCTGCGGGATAAACCGATAAATCACATCGATTTATCATGAAAATTTTAAACCTTAAATACATACAAAAGGCGCGACAAGCTGTAGCCTGCGCGCCTCAAAAGTTCATCCTACCCTAAAAACTTGAGCAAATCATGTTGTTTAGGCTAGTTAGAAGCTTAGCTGACAATTACTTGTCGTCTTTTACTTCTTCAAACTCAGCATCAACTACATCGTCGTCTTGCTTAGCAGACTGTTGTGGTTGCTCGCCTGCATCTGCGCCACCTTGTTGCGCTTTAGCTTGAGCGATTTCCATTAGCTTTTGAGACTTTTCAGCAAGTGCTTGCGTTTTAGCTTCAATTTCTGCTTTGTCATCGCTCTTAATAGCTGCTTCAAGGTCAACAACAGCTGCTTCAATTGCATCTTTGTCTTCGCTTGGTAGCGCATCGCCAGCTTCTTCAATTTGCTTGCGAGTACCGTGTACCATTGCATCAGCTTGGTTACGAGTTGCTACTAGCTCTTCAAACTTTTTATCTTCTTCCGCGTTAGCTTCTGCATCACGAACCATTTTTTCTACTTCTTCATCGCTTAAGCCTGAAGACGCTTGAATCGTGATTTTTTGCTCTTTACCTGTATCTTTATCTTTCGCTGATACATGTAAGATACCATCCGCATCTACATCGAAAGTTACTTCGATTTGTGGAGTACCACGTTGTGCTGGACGAATACCTTCTAGGTTAAATTGACCTAGAGATTTGTTGTCGCTAGCACGCTTGCGCTCACCTTGTAGTACGTGAATCGTAACGGCAGATTGGTTATCTTCTGCTGTAGAGAACGTTTGCGACTTCTTAGTAGGAATCGTTGTATTTTTCTCAATTAGCGCGGTCATTACTGAGCCCATTGTCTCAATACCTAGCGATAATGGAGACACGTCTAGTAATAGTACGTCTTTAACGTCACCTGCTAATACACCACCTTGAATTGCCGCGCCTACTGCTACAGCTTCATCAGGGTTAACATCTTTACGTGGCTCTTTACCAAAGAACTCAGCAACTGTTTTTTGTACTAGTGGCATACGTGTTTGACCACCTACTAAAATGATATCGTTAATATCATTTACAGATAAATCAGCATCCGCTAGAGCACGTTTAAGTGGCTCAATTGACTTAGTTACTAAGTCTTCAACTAATGACTCAAGTTTAGCACGCGTTAGTTTAACGTTCATGTGCTTAGGACCTGATGCATCGGCAGTCACGTACGGAAGGTTAACTTCTGTAGATTGTGCAGATGATAGTTCGATTTTCGCTTTTTCAGCCGCTTCTTTAACACGTTGCATAGCAAGCGGATCGTTTTGTAAATCGATACCTTGGTCTTTCTTGAACTCAGCTACTAAGTAGTTGATTACGCGGTTATCGAAATCTTCACCACCTAAGTGAGTGTCACCGTTTGTAGCAAGTACTTCAAATGTGTGCTCGCCTTCAACTTCATCAATTTCAATGATTGATAAATCGAAAGTACCACCACCTAAATCGTATACTGCAACAACGTTTTCACCTTTGTTTTTGTCCATGCCGTAAGCAAGGGCAGCAGCTGTTGGCTCATTGATGATACGTTTAACTTCAAGACCCGCAATACGACCAGCATCTTTTGTTGCTTGGCGTTGTGAATCGTTAAAGTATGCAGGTACTGTGATTACAGCTTCAGTTACTTCTTCACCTAAGAAGTCTTCTGCTGTTTTCTTCATTTTTTTAAGTACTTCTGCAGAAATTTGTGGTGCAGCGCGTTTTTCACCGCCCGCTTCAACCCATGCATCGCCGTTATCAGCTTTGATGATTTTGAACGGCATAATACCGATATCGCGTTGTACTTCTTCGTCTTCAAAACGACGACCAATTAAACGCTTAATTGCAAATAACGTGTTAGTTGGGTTAGTAACCGCTTGACGCTTAGCAGGTTGACCTACTAGCGTCTCACCGTCTTGCGTGTAAGCAATA
>NZ_DJHW01000124.1:0-8741 GCF_002433295.1 Pseudoalteromonas sp. UBA6610
AGCGCCTGTTTGGCATTGATGCTGCTTTATCGCCAATTTATGGGGAATAACCACACCACATAGGCGCTGCCTTGCCTAAATACCAAACAGGCTGCTGCAAATTTAACCTTGAAAGGTCTACAGGCCCTTGTGTATTAGCTATTCGTCTTATAGCGGGGGGATTAATACTTTGTTAATGTTCGTCGATTATTCATGGATTGAAAGGCGGGGCGGCAATTAGGCGCTCTATACTCCAAATACAAAAAGAGAAACGTGCTTTATGATCATCTTTTTTATCTGCATAACAATCTTAATACTGGGATATAAGTTTTATAGCCCGTTTGTTGAAAAACAAGCAGGTATGGATACAACAGTTGATACACCACAAAAACGCTTTAGCGAAGGTGTTGACTATGTAGCCATTCACCCTGTGCGTGCATTTTTAATTCAGTTTTTAAATATTGCGGGTGTAGGCCCTATATTTGGCCCAATTTTGGGTGCGCTTTACGGACCGGTAGCACTTGTGTGGATTGTGCTTGGTAACGTATTAGGCGGTGCAGTACACGACTTCTTCTCAGGTGTGATGAGCATTAAAGAAGATGGCAAAAGCTTACCAGAAATAGCAGGGCACTATTACAACGTTGTGTTTAAAGGCTTTATGCTAATATTTACAGCCATGCTGCTGTTTTTTGTGGGCGTTGTATTTATTATGAGCCCAGCAGGCTTATTAAGTAACTTAGATGTATTTGAAGGCACTTTTTTTGCTAATAATACTTTTTGGGTTTTGGCTATTTTAGCGTACTACTTTTTAGCAACGCTGCTACCTATTGATAAAATTATTACTAAGTTTTACCCGCTATTTGGCTTATTAATGATTGTAATGACTACATTAATAGCCGGTGCGTTATTACTAGATGCACCACACTTACCAGTTGCAGGCGACTTTTTAGCCTACTTTGAAGCCGACCACGCGCATGACTTTTTAGAGCCAAACCCTGATGGCCTGCCAACCTGGCCGTTACTGTTTATTACCATTACCTGTGGTGCTATTAGTGGCTTTCACTCTACCCAAGCGCCTATTATTGCCCGCTGTTTAACAAACGAAAAATACGTACGCCCAGTATATTACGGCGCAATGATGTGTGAAGGCATTGTAGGTTGTGTATGGGCACTTGCGGGTATTGCCGCGTTCCCAGAAGGTTACGCAGGCTTAAAAGCATTGCTTGATCAAGGTGGCCCAGGTTTAGTGGTTAACCATGTAGCGAATAGCTACTTAGGCGTAATGGGCGGTATTATGGCTATTATTGCTGTTGCGGTGTTCCCTATTACCTCTGGCGATACGGCGTTCCGTTCACTGCGTTTAACCGTGGTTGATGCGTTTAATATTCCGCAAAGCTTACGTAATCGCTTATTACTGGCAGTGCCAATTTTAACGATTGCCTTTTTTATGACTAAATTAGATTTCTCAGTTATTTGGCGCTACTTTGCATTTTCAAACATGCTGCTTTCAACCAGTGTGCTATGGCTTGCAACTAAGTACTTATTTGATAGACGTGCATTCCACTGGATCACCAGCATACCTGCCGTTATCGCTACTGGCGTAACACTTTCGTACATCATGACTGCTGCTATTGGCTTTAATTTATCGGCCGATTTAGGTAAACCAATTGGTGCCGCTGTGGTTGTTATTGGCTTAGTAGGTTTAGTGTTTGTACACTCTAAGCATAAAAAGCTAGACGTAGCGTAAAGCGTTAAAAATTAAATAAGCGAGCTTAATAAGCTCGCTTTTTTTATGCATAAAATTTACTCTCACACTATGCAATTTTAAAGGTAATAAAATGAAAATAGCTGCCGATTTTACCCAGAGAGTCGTTGTTCATAGTGAGCAACTTAATTGGAACCCTTCGCCAATGGCGGGCGTTGATAGGCGCCCACTTGATAGAGTAGGCGCAGAAGTAGCCCGTGCTACAAGCATTGTACGTTATTCACCAGGGAGCGAGTTTTCGCCTCATGTGCATACAGGCGGCGAAGAGTTTTTTGTACTAGAAGGCGTATTTCAAGATGAGCATGGCGATTTTCCACAAGGCTCTTATATCCGTAACCCACCGCAATCAAAGCACAAACCAGGCTCTGATGAAGGCTGCATAATATTTGTAAAGCTTTGGCAATTTCAGCCACAAGATAGAACCCACGTACGCTTACAAACACAGCATATGGGCAGTGTGCAACACGCCACATTTAAAGGCCTTGCCATAACCTCTCTTTATAAAGATGACTTTGAAGATGTGAGTTTATTGCATTTTGAGGCAGACGCCAACATGCAAATTAGTGCAAACGGGGGGGCTGAGTTACTCGTGCTTGAAGGCGATATAAGTGAGCAAACAGATGTATTAGTAAAACACAGTTGGTTAAGGCTGCCTATTAATAGTGAGCTTAATATAACCGCAGGTAAGCAAGGTGCAAAAGTGTGGCTTAAATTAGGGCACTTAACAGATGTAGATAAGCAAATAGAGCGCGTACAAAACGCTTAGCAAATAGCATTATTTAGCAGTATTGTTTGATTTAGTTCAGTACTAATTAACTTAATACGGTGTAGTTTTATAGTTTAACTCAGTAAGTGATGGGCATTTTTGGGGTTTTTATTTTTTAAAGGGAATAATTTCACTTTATAGGCTTTAATTAACTCCAACTTTCGTTATTAAACCCACTCACACAGGCTGTAAATAACATAAGCGCACCCGATTAAGGAGAGCAGCATGGTACACACAACACATGGTTTATCTATTGGTATTGAACGCGCAGGCCGAGAGTTTTTTTAAAACTAAAAGCTGTAGGAACGCTAACCCACGACGACTATAAAGTCATTACCCCTATGATCGACTCAGCGCTTGGCGAGGTTAAACACCCTATAGCAAACGTGCTTATTGATGCCAGCGAGCTAGAAGGCTGGGAGCTTCGCGCCGCGTGGGATGATTTAAAGCTTGGCGTAAGGCATTCAAAAGAATTTAATAAAATTGCTATTTATGGCAATCAAGAATGGCAAGCCCGCATGGCTAAAATAGGCAATTGGTTTATTTCAGGCGAGGTGCAATACTACGAAAACGCCACCGCCGCCATCGATTGGCTAGATGAATAGCTTGATTGAAAAGTTTAAGTTAAAGCACTCCTATAGAGTGCTTTTTTATATAGGAGCGTTAATAAGTTTTTGAATTTGCTTTATTTAAATTGTTAATATTGCTTAATTAAAATACACTCCTTAGTACTAATAAAACTATACATTATAATAACAATGAAACACGTACTTGCCCTTTTTGCATTACTCATATTTTCTACATCAATACATGCAAAAGACAACACCATATTTACGCCCGTGAGCGATTTATTTTTAGCTGTTTCTAACTTTGATCACGCAAAAATGCGCGCGGCTGTTGATGATTCATTCTTGCTTTTAGAGCACGGTGAAGTGTGGACTATTGATGACTTTGTAAATGTTGTTAAGCCCGCTGATTACATAAGAACGAATTATTTTAGTGTTATAAATTCGCGTGTAGAAGGAAACGTTGCGTTTATTAATTACTGGAATAAAGCCAATTTTAAAAACGCCGATAAAAGTGCTGACATTTATTGGTTAGAAAGCGTGGTTGTATCAAAAGTGGGTGACAAATGGCTATTATCGCAAATGCACTCAACCCGTTTACCACAAGGTGAAACACCTAAAGGCGTTACTTTTATTAAGCAATAATTATAAATTAGGTTAAGCCCCGCTATTTGGGGCTTTAACTGTTTATATTACATCAGCCAGCACAGGTAATGCCGGAAATGCCCCTTTAGCTAAACACGCTTTAGAGCCACATTGAAGGGCAAAGTGCAGGGCGTTTTTTATGCTGGTTTCATCATTTAACTTATCTGCTAGTGATAAATTACTCCCTAAGTTATTTAAATAGTATAAAACCCCCGCTATAAAGGCATCGCCCGCGCTTGTTGTATCTACTGCGTTTATTTTTGGTGCCGATTCGTTAAGTATAAATGCGCTGTGGTAAACCGTAGCAGGCTCAGGCCCGTCGGTTAAAAACACCAGTTTTACTCCGGTATTTAATAGCATTTGAATGTAATCTTCGCCCGTTGTTTCGCTATGCTTTGCTAAAAAATTAAGTTCATCACGCGAAAGTTTAACTATGTCGCAATAAGCGAAGCAGGCTTGTACATTGCTGGCTATATCATGGGTGTTTTCCCACAAGCTGTAGCGTAAATTTACGTCAAAACTAACGAGCTTATTATGTGTTTTAGCAAGTTCTAGCGCTTTAAGGGTTGTATTGGCAATTGCTGGGTCGGTTAGCGTGTTTGAGCAAAAGTGCAAAGTACTTATGCTTTGCCAATTTATTTGCGCTAAATGCGCTTGGGTTAAAAGTACATCGGCTGTGTTATGGCGATAAAAGCCAAAGCTGCGCTCGCCTGTTTCATCAAGGCTTACTATTACCATGGCGGTTTGTGTGCCAGCAATGGTAAACAAATAGTCTGTATTTACATTGTATTGCGCCAGTGCATTACTTAATTGATTGGCAAAATGATCGTCACCTTTACCACCACAAAATGCAGCCTCACCGCCAAGTTTTGCATAGCCAACAGCAACATTAGCAGGTGCACCACCAGGGATGGGTAAGTACGCTGAGTTATGAGCATCTTGAGGCAGCATATCAATTAAAAGCTCGCCTAAGCACAGGAGTTTGGTCATTTGGAATATCCTAAAAAGCCTAGCAAGGCTAGGCTAAAAACATGAAGGGTGTTATTTATTCATACTTTAAAAGGCGCTACAGCGATGACTCACTGCAGCGCAATACACACATTTAGTTAAAAGCGTATTTTAAAGTAACCGACGTAGTGCGGCCGTTAATAGTACGGGCACGAATAATGTCGTTTTCTGGTACTGAGCCTTCTTCGGCTTCTGTAATACCTACTGTATCGAATAGGTTGTTTACATTAAGCGCAAGGTTTAAGTTTTCTGATAAGTCGTAGCTTACAAACGCATTTACTTGCGTGTAGCCGTCAAACTTAAGGTCGTTGTTATCTTGTGCATAAGCATCGGTTGTACCAATAAAGCTTACACCTGCCGCGCCGTTATCGTAGCTGTAACGCGCCATTAGTGAGTAAATTAAATCCGCTTGGCGACGTGGTGTGTTACCTACAACTTCAGGGGTTAGCGCATCTTTTGCAATTTCAGCATCGGTCCAAGTAAAGTTACCTCTAAAGTCCCATGCATCCATAAAGTAAGTTGATTCAACCTCAATCCCTTTTGCTTCGTATTCACGGTCGAAAAAGGTTTGCGATGTTGCTTCAAAGTTTTGCTCTTCTGTTTCTGCGTAAAAGGCTGTTGCAAATACCGAGAACGAATCAAAACGTTTTTTCACACCAATCTCAAATTGGTTTACTTCATCTACTGCATCTTCATCAGCTACGCTTCCGTCACTGCGTACTTTACCAAATAATAAACGGTCTGCATTTGCGCGCCCGCCTTTACTAATACGTGCAAACGTAGCTAGGCTTGGGTCAATTTGATAGTTAGCACCTACAGAATAAGACGAGTAGCTCCAGTCGTAATTTACTGGGCTTGCATTAGCTATATCAATACCTGCTACGTTTTGCTCAGGAATAGAAATAGTACCGTCGCGGTTCATATCTACTGTTGAGGTTACGGCACCTGCGTAGTTTCCGCGTGCTTCACCGCTGTCGTAGCGGGCACTTGCATCAATGCTTACATCACCAAGTTTTGTTGAAAACGCAACATACGGTGCGCGAGTATCGTACTCGGTGTCGTAATCGCGCTGACAACAGTTACCCCAATAAGGCGTGCCGTATGCGTATAAACCGTTTTCTGAATACTCAGTGCCATCGGCTGCGGTTACATTTAAAAGTGCCGCATTGTCGCCTTTAAGCTCCATTAAGTACGAGTTCCATAACCACGACATAGCAATGTTTTGTGTAGAGGCAAAGTAACCAAAGGTTAGGCTAGTGTCATCGCTAAACGATTTAGTTAGTTTAAAATCATTAACAATAGAGCCAAAGTCGTTAAGCGTTACATCAAAAGTGTGAATACGCATGGCAAGTTCATCATTAAATGCTTCGCCTGTGTTTGCGTTACTCAGTGTTGCGCCTACACCACCAATGCTTTGTGCAATAGACGATGCGCTGCCAACCTCAGCAGGAATAAGCGAGTTAAAGTTGCCGCTAATTGACGATTTACGAAAACGGTTTTCGATACGCCAATCGTTATCTAAATCAAATACAGCTTCAAAACCTACCGCATCCACTTTAGGGTTCATGCCATCGCGTAAATCGCCACTGCTAATTTGGTTTTCGCCATTTAGGCGCACTGTTTTGGTAAATAATGCAGAATGAGGGGTATCTGATTGTGCATCAAACCCGGCAATAGAGTCACCATTTGAGTACATTGGCATAGGTAAGTAACCTACGCTTTTGTCGTCTAGGTGTTTGTAATAAAGGCGAACGTAGCCGTTTTCAAAATCTTTAGTAAGGTTAGCTTTAATTTGGCCACCTTTATTTGATGTGTAGCCTGTTTCGCGCGGGCCTTCGCCTTGGCGTACAAAGCCACCTACATGAAAACGCACGCTGTCGGTTAAATAGGTGCCGTATTCAAAGTCGGTGCGTACACTGTCGTAATCTAGGCCAACAGTAGTAGATACGCTACCCGATTCGTTATCACCGTTTTTAGAAATAAAGTTAATTATGCCGCCAGGTGCATTACTGGCTGATGTAGAGGCTGAGCCACCACGAATTGATTCGATTGTTTGCACTGTGTTATCAAGGCGCATAAAAATATCGGCGTTACCAAAGGCAACATCACCAAACTGCATTACAGGCAGACCATCTTCTTGCAGTTGTAAAAACTTGGCGCCACCCGATGCTACAGGTAAGCCACGCACTGCAATATTTGCATTACCTTCACCGCCTGTTGATTCAGCGCGAACACCCGGAATAATTCTAAATGCTTCAGCCGTTGAGCGTGGCGTTGATACCTCAACTTGCTCAAGCGATAAACTGCTTACTGATGAGCTCGACGCCATAATAGTTGTGCGGCGAGGTACACCGGTAACAACAATAGTTTCAAGCCCTTGGTTGGCTTGCACTTTGGTTTCTTGCTCATCTTGTGCATGAACGCCTTGGCTTACTGCAAGTGCTAAGGCACTGATTAAATATAAAGGTGTGTGGTGTGTTGTCATGTTAACGCCTCATTGTGTTGTGTGAGTTTGTTATTTTTACTTAATCGATTAAGCAAAAATAACAAAGTTTTTACAATAAGCAAATTGTTTTTGTGTGTAATTTGCTCTTATTTTATTTTTGTATTGATTTTAAAGGTGTTTTTTATACTGGCTTGAGCAGCCATTTATGCATTTTTAGTTAATGCTTTTGCCGCAGGGTCGCGGTAAAAGTTATAAAGCATGGCTAAAAATAAGATCACAGCAAAGCCGGTAGCTAAGTAAAAACCGTAGCGTACGTGGCCAAAGTAATCACTTATCATGCCCATAAATAAAGGCGCAAGTGCGGCCGAAAGCGCGGTAAAAAATAAAATAACACCCGCTACTGCACCATGTTGTGCAACAGGAAAGCACGATATACCTTTAGAGTTTAAAGTAGGGTAAACCATCGACATAAATAAACCCGAAAGCGGAAGCAAGCCTACCGCCCAATCAACACCGCCTACCAAAGTGCCTACATAACACAGCGCGATGCCTAAGCTTAAATAAGCCATAACCCCTTGCCAGCTAAAGTGATTTAAAAGCCATACAGCAATAAAGCGCCCAGCAGCACGTAATACAAAAAATAGTGTAAGTGCGTAGGTTGCAAGTAAAGGCCACGAGCCTGTGTAATCTTTTAAAAGTGTTGGCATCCACACGTAAATAGCAACCTCGGTAGCTACATATAAGGCAATAGCCAACGAAAAACCAAGTGCGTACGGGTTTTTAATCATTGTCATGGTGGTGGCAAGTGAAGCGGGCTTTTCTGTGCTTTTAACAACACTTGGGTAGTCGGCGCGCCATGCCATTAACGCTAAAATTAAACACATAACGCCGGCAATAATGTACAGGTAAGTCCAGCTCACGTTTTGAGTAAGCAGTACGCCTACCAGTGCAGGGCCTACAATGGCACCAATACCAAAAAAGCCTTCTACTTTGTTCATGGTTTTAGTGTGCTCTGCGTTACTTGCAGATATATCGCCAAGTAGCGCTAGTGCACCGGTTTTAAATAAACCAATGGCAAGCCCTATACAGCACAGCAAAATTAAAAACACCGAAAAGCTATTGCTAAAGGCAAACAAAAAGCAGCTGAGCGAAAAAATAAGTAAGCCCAGCATTATGGTTTGTTTACGGCCTAGGCTGTCGGCTAAAAAGCCTAAAAACAAGCCACTAAAGGCAATCAGTGCCATAGGTGCATAATGAAAAGCACTGGCTTGGGTCATACTTAAACCAAACTCTGTGATTAGTTCAGGGATGATCATACCTACTGCATCTGAGGTCATCGCAAACATAAAAAACATCATGTAAGTGAGTATTCGTATGCGCTGCATTGGGTCGCTTTGGGTGTGTGTGTGTAAATTTGTCATGTGATTTTTCCTCGTTGTGGCTCAAGTTATAGTAATAACTCAATCACTTACTCTGGTTAGTATTACCTTTGCCACAACTTTTGTATGTAAAATATTTAAAAATTACTTGTAAAATTGTACGTGCTAGTTAAAGATATATCTTAAT
>NZ_DJHW01000124.1:9117-30877 GCF_002433295.1 Pseudoalteromonas sp. UBA6610
GAATAAAGTTCAATTGATCACATACGCTGATCGAATCACAGGGCAAGATATAAACGCACTTACTACGCTTTTAAATGGCCAACTTAAGGGCGTTTTTGGTGGTGTACACCTTTTGCCGTTTTATAATCCGATTGATGGCAGCGATGCAGGCTTTGACCCGATTGACCACAGCGAAGTAGATTCTCGCATTGGTACATGGGCTGATATTCAAGCACTGGGTGAAAACCATGATCTAATGGCTGATTTAATCGTTAACCATGTATCGGCGCAGTCTTATCAGTTTCAAGATGTGCTAGCTAAAGGTAAGCAATCAGAATTTTGGGATTTGTTTTTAACAAAAGAAGACGTTTTTCCAAATGGTATGAGCGAAGCTGAGCAACAAGCAATATATCGCCCGCGCCCCGGTAGCTGTTTTACACCAATGCAGTGTGGCGATGGTCAAACGTATGACTTTTGGACCACGTTTACCGATAACCAAATTGATATAAACGTAAAAGTTGAAGCGGGTATTGCGTATTTAAATAACGTATTAACTAAGTTTTCTGAAAATAACGTAAATATTATTCGTTTAGATGCAGCGGGTTACGCAATTAAACAAGCCGGTACAAACTGTTTTATGCTAGACGAAACCTTTGGCTACCTAGATAACTTGTCAAAGCAAGCAAACGAGCTTGGCATGGAAACCATTGCTGAAATTCATAGCCACTACCAAACACAAGTAGAAGTAGCAAAGCGTGTAAACATGGTTTACGACTTTGCATTACCGCCGCTTATTTTACATAGCTTATTTAATAACGATGTAGATGCACTGCTTAAATGGTTACAAATTTCACCACGCAACTGTTTAACGGTACTTGATACACACGACGGCATAGGCATTATTGATGCTGGCCCAATGGGCGACAAGCCAGGGCTATTAAATGCACAGCAAATAGATACCCTTGTAGAAACCATGCATGCCAACAGTAACAACCAAAGCCGCCAAGCTACGGGTGCTGCTGCCAGTAATGTTGATTTATACCAAGTAAATTGCACGTATTACAATGCATTAGGCGCTAACGATTTAGATTATTTGATTTCGCGTGCCATACAGTTTTTTGCCCCCGGTGTGCCGCAAGTGTACTACGGTGGTTTATTTGCCTGCGAAAACGATATGGATTTACTTGCGCGTACCAATGTGGGCCGTGATATTAACCGTCCGTATTTAAATAGTGAAACAATCGAGCACGCACTCAATAAACCTGTAGTAAAAGGTTTAATAGAGCTCATTAAATTACGTAATGAACACCCCGCTTTTGCAGGAGAGTTTAGTGCTCACGGTACACAGGGAATATGTTGTTTAACGTGGCAACTTGAAGATAAGTCTATTGCATTAAGTGTTAATTTTAAAACGCGAGATGCACTTATTACCCAAGTAAATGGTGATGAAGAAACAACGATAAGTTTAAACGCATTGTTAGCCTAACAGGCTATTAAAACATAAAAGCCAAGCTCTTGAGCTTGGCTTTTGTTTACCCAGTCCTTTTTAACATAACCTATTAACCACTTGCGCCAATATCTAGCTCGTAACTTACATCACATATTTTTTCTTCTTTAGATATAAATAGTTCGGCGGCCATTACGCCTTTTTCTTGGCTGTTTTGATGAATAGTGGTTAGGCGCGGCACAAAACGAGCGGCTTCGTCTATTCCATCAAAGCCGACAATACGCAGTTCTTCACCTATTTTTATGCCTTGTTTTATCGCTTCTCGCATGGTGGCAAGGGCAATTAAATCACTCATACAAATTATAACGTTAGGGCGAGGGGAGGCACTCAACACCTCTTTAGCGGCAATGTTAGCAAAACGCTCGCTGCTCTCAGGTATATTCCAAATGCGGTCATCAGCTACGGTTATATTTGCCTCACTTAAAGCACGTTGATAACCCCGTAAACGTTGGTGCGAAATAGATTGCCCTGTTTCAAATTCGTGATGCTCATATACGCGGCACAATACGTTTTCATCAAGTAATCTTAAGCCTAAAATAGCGACTTTGTCGCTTTGATTTTTTAAAACATGCTTGGCTATTTCGTAACTTGCTTGCTCGTTATTAATATTTACTGAGGCATTGCGGGCTATATCAAAATCAATAGTTACCACATGTTTAGAGACCGTTTTTAACTGCTCTACTAATGCGTGATTTCGAGGGCGGCCATAACAAATAAAGCCATCAACAAAGTCGACCACGCTGTTAAGGTTATCGCTATTTCCTGAAAACAATAAAACATTAATGCCGTTTTTTTCAAGCACCGAGGTTACACCCCGCATAAAGCTACTGGCCACAGGGTCCGACACCATATATTCCACACTATCGGGCAGCACTAACGCCACAATATTAAACGTACCACTGCGAAGCGATTGCGCGGCTTTATTGGGCCCGTAATAGCCCAATGTTTTACACGCTGCAAGAATATCGTCTCGGCGTTTAGCCGATAGCTGATCAGGGCGATTAAACGCATTAGAGACTGTTGCGTTAGATACACCTAACTCTTTAGCAATACTTTTTAGGGTCCAGCGGGTTTGCTTACTCATACCAATTCTTTACTCAATACTCATGTTAATAAACTAACATATTCAGGGCGTTAGCAAAGTAAAAAATAAGGTTTTACCCTTAATGCCGGCACTCTTTAGGCGCAATACCAAAGGTTTGTTTAAATACACGACTAAAGTGGCTCGCGCTATTAAACCCAACATCAAAGCAGACTTGGCTAATTGCATGGCCTTGCAGTAATTGATTGCGCGCTTTTTTAAGTCTTAATTGTTGCTGCCAAAGGGCTGGGGTAGTGCCAAATGCCAGTTTAAACTGCTGATAAAACTTACTGCGGCTCATGCAGGCTATTTTGCACAAGGTATTTATGTCGAGCGTTTCGTTTAAGTGCTCTTCAATATAAAGCAGTGCATCGCTTATTTTTGTTTTAAGGCGTGGTTTATCGCTATTAGCGAGTAATAAGTCGCGGCTTTGTTGTTGTAACAACCGGGTGATCAATTCGTTTAACGACAAGTCAATTAAGTAATGTCGCTGTGCGCCTGGTTCGCTAAATAAATGTACCATGCGCTCTAATAATTGCTGTATTTGGCTATTATGTTGGCTGTGTACCAATTGTGGAACATACTCGAATAAGTCGCCATCGTGTGCAAAGCTTTGCTGCATGTTAAGCGCATTTGCCACAGCGTTTATTTTATCTTTGCTTATTTCAATTGCTAAACAAGTGGTTGGGGCGTGCATTGATGCCTGTGGAAAATCAATTAATACACCTTGCTCTGGCGCTAATACAAACGACTCGTGGGGTAAAAATGCTTTATGGTATTGGCTACTTTCTACGTGCATTACTTTTTTACCGCTGAGCATGGCACAAAACAGTAACTCCTTTGAATGCAGTGCCACCTTTTGTGCGCGTTGGTACGTGTCGTAAATGCTCAACTCGCTGTTATCTGCTGCAAATGTCACTTTATTTTCTATTAAAACATCAAGTTGTTGGCGTTTTTTGTTTAACTGAGATGTGTGCATATCAATCCTTTTGGCTTTTATTAGTGTGGACTCACAGACAACTTTTGTGGACAGCTAATCAAGTTTTTAGGGGCTTGTTAGGCTAATGTCAAACAACACTGATTAAATATAAAGCATTTTGTTTTATATAAATGTTCGACCTTTAGCTAACAACAATAAAGAGAGCACACACATGATATATGCAAATCCAGGCAGCGATGGCGCACTCGTAAACTTTAAAAAACAATACGGTAATTACATTGGCGGGGAGTGGGTAAAGCCTGTAAACGGCCAATACTTTGATAATATAAGCCCAGTAAATGGTAAGGTATTTTGCCAAATACCTCGCTCCGACAAAGATGATATAAACCTAGCACTCGACAAAGCGCATGCAGTGCGAGAGCAGTGGGGTACAACCTCGGTGACCGAGCGCAGTAATATACTGTTAAAAATAGCCGACCGAATTGAGCAAAACCTAGAGCTACTAGCTGTTGCCGAAACATGGGATAACGGTAAAGCCATTCGCGAAACACTCGCGGCTGATATTCCGCTCGCGGCCGATCACTTTCGCTACTTTGCAGGGTGCCTGCGCTCGCAAGATGGCAGTATTGGCGAAATTGACGAAACCACGGTGGCGTATCATTTTCACGAACCGTTAGGTGTGGTTGGGCAAATTATCCCGTGGAACTTCCCTATTTTAATGGCCGCATGGAAACTTGCACCCGCACTTGCTGCAGGTAACTGTGTGGTACTAAAACCAGCTGAGCAAACACCAGCATCTATTTTAGTTTTAATGGACATTATTGGTGAGTTACTGCCTGCAGGCGTGCTCAATATTGTAAATGGGTTTGGTAAAGAAGCAGGCGAAGCACTGGCCACAAGTAAGCGCATTGCTAAAATTGCATTTACAGGCTCTACACCTGTCGGCTCTCATATTTTAAAATGTGCTGCTGAAAACATTATTCCCTCAACGGTAGAACTTGGCGGTAAATCGCCCAATATATTTTTTAATGATGTAATGGAAAAAGACGACGCGTTTTTATCAAAAGCCATAGAAGGCGCCGTACTTGCTTACTTTAACCAAGGTGAAGTATGTACCTGTCCATCAAGATTGTTTATTCAAGAAGATATATACGAGCAGTTTATTGAGCGCATACTCGAACGTACCCAACAAATTAAACGCGGTAACCCACTCGACAGCGAAACCATGGTGGGCGCTCAAGCTTCAAAAGCACAGTTTGATAAAATACTTAGTTACATAGACATAGGTAAAAAAGAAGGCGCTGAAGTACTCACCGGCGGAAACGTAGAGCAGCTAAATGACGATTTAAATGGTGGTTATTACATACAACCTACACTGCTTAAAGGTACCAACGACATGCGTGTGTTCCAAGAAGAAATTTTTGGCCCTGTTATTTCTATGTCGACCTTTAAAGATGAAGCCGAAGCACTCGAACTTGCCAACAGCTCAGAATTTGGCTTAGGCGCAGGGGTGTGGAGCCGAAACATGAACCGTGCTTATACCATGGGGCGTAAAATTGAAGCTGGCCGGGTGTGGACCAACTGTTACCACATGTACCCAGCACATGCTGCATTTGGTGGGTATAAAAAATCAGGAATAGGGCGCGAAACGCACAAACTCGCACTCGATCACTACCAACAAACTAAAAATTTATTAGTGAGTTATAGCGAAGATCCGCTCGGCTTTTTTTAATAAAGCAGCTCAAACTTAAACACAACAACCATTAAGTAATGAGGGCGCTGCATATTTGCAGCGCTTTTTTATTCACAGTGCTCACAAGGCTACTTTAAGCGTGTTGTAATATATAAGTACAATACCAGCGGTATTCAAACCGTTAAAACCTAAGCGTTTTAATAACTCATTACCTGCGTCAAAAAACGATTTTACGATATTAACTTTTTATAAAAGTTGCTCTAAAAATGAGCAGTGATTTATGCATTGTCGGATATTACTGATCTCCCCCATTTAGGTGCATTACAGCATTAATGGAAATTCCTTTATAGTTAACTAATTGTTTACAGGTGGTTATTTGCTGGCTAAGATAAAAGCATCGTAATATAGGGACATTTGTCGGTTTATAAAACGACAAATGTCGTAGACAAAGTTGTTATGCGTTCGGCAGATCTTACAGTAAGGATGTAACTTGAAAATTAGACACTTAGAAGAATTTGATCATAAAGATCTTCATAATATTTATAGCTTTACGGAAGTAATGGCAAATACATCACAACTTCCTTTTTTGAGCTCTTCGCAAGTTTCAAATCTCTTTTCAGCATCAAATCAATACACGTTAGTTGCAGAAGTTAATGGTAAAGTGGTTGGACACGTGACGCTATTCCTAACGGATAAAGTTCGGGATAAGCATACTGCTTCTATTGCCATCGCTGTTCATCCTGAAAGTCACGGACAAGGTGTCGGAAAAGCCTTGATGCATGAAGCAATCAATCAAGCTGATAATTGGCTTAATTTAATTCGTGTTGAATTAGAGGTTCATGCTGATAATCTTTCAGCCAAAGCTCTGTATGAAAAGGTAGGCTTTGAAACTGAGGGCATTAAGCGTTTGAGTACATTCAAAAGTGGACGGTATATAGATATGGTTATCATGTCCAGAATCAGCCCTGCACATGGAATGAACGCATAACAAAGCGTTTAAGGCAGATTCGCAACGCATGGCATTCTTGGTTCAAATTGAGTTTTGTGTTTACGGTGTAATGGTTTAGGTTAGTCGTAGGCGTCGCTCACTACTTAACGCGGCGTTCTACTCTTCAATTAGGCGAGCACTGATGAAATTAGAGAGCATATCAAATAGTCAGATTCGATCTTCCCTTAAGGCTTGTGCTGCGTTAGACATTGAGCTTTGTGATGATGAGTATCTTCGCTGCTTCACATTTAGTCCAGATTGGTGTGAGGGGATTCAGGTCGCTACTTATGACAATGGCGGTGGCGACGATTTAGTTATCGTATTTTCAGATGAGTCCATTTTAATAAAAGGTTTCGACCATGAGTCAGAAGTAAGCCCACATGCTCAGGATGAGTATGGCGTATGGCCGGGAATGTACGATGGGGCACCAGAAAAACTATTGTCCATTTTGGATGATGAGGCCTTTGAAAAAGAGGATGTTACTTTTTGTTATTGGAGAGAAGGCGAAACTGGCAAGTGGATGCAAGGCCCAGTTAAATTCAATGATGAAGAAGATGATGGCTCAAGTTGGCTTCTACCTTCTATAAAAATCACCCCATTAGAATATATAAAATGGGGCAAAGAGTATTACGAAGAGGACTTTAATAGAGTTTCAGTTCAACGAATCCATGACGTATTTAAAGAGTATGAGTAGAACAAGGCGCAGCAAGCCGACCTCCGGAAACTGTCACCTTTTGTGCGAAGCGTTAGGTGCTTCTGAGAAATCAATGGCCAAATCAGAGATAAGACAGTTCTTAAAAGAGATCCGCACTAAATTTCCTGACGTTGTGCCTCTCATGGAAAAACATGAAAAATGGGCACTCACATTCCTAATGGAAGAGTTCGCAAATTTGACAACCATTTTGTTTAACCAAGGTAATTTAGAAGAAGCATTAGAACAGTTGCAGTACATGAGCGAAAAACTAGATACTGCAACCAAAGCAGAATTCGAATACATAGATGTATATTATACAGAGCACTTATTCTGGAAAGGTACAAAAGAAGGTATTGAGCGTGGCTGGCCTCTCGTGCCAGGTAATCTCAAAAAACTATACTTGGGCTTTCATGGTAAAGCCCCTAGGGTAGTGGTTTAAATATGCACGCACCTAACAACCTAATCAACACACTCACTTCGTTCGCTGGGATGCATACACATGGGCAGCGTCGCTTCGATCCAAATTATAGCCCATGTGTTTGCGCCCCTAAGCAGGGTGCTATGAGGTGCTCTAGATAGTATGCAGAATATAAATCCATGGCTTTGGTCAGCTTTTGTTTTGTCTCTTTCAGGAATCTTTTTTAGATGGGTGTTTGGTAATACGTTTGTGGGCTTTTTTCTTGCCGTATTGCTAGCTTTAGCGATAGTGCCTTTAGTTAAAAAAATTCAGAGAAAGAATTAACAAAACACCCATTTTAAACTTTACATCTTTCGAAGCCTAGATTCTAATTGGCTAAATAAAGTACGTGTCATTATAACTTGCTTTTTGGGTACAAATTGATTGCCTTAAAGTATAAAGCTATATAACTTATTAAAGTGAATACATTTTATTGACGTAAATTAATTAGCAGGAAAGCCAAATGAACAATAAAATACTCAAATCATCTACAGCTACGTATCAAGGTGGTGTTGCAAAAGCCGATGGTAAATTTTATGTAACGCAAGGTGAGGTACGTTTTGAGCCATACAATGAAAGTGCTGGTTTAGGGCCTTATACTTTTACACGAAGCGCAATCGTAAAAATTGAAAAGTCAGCAGGGAGAGGTGCAGGCATTTTACCACTAACAAGCGATGGAATAACAATCACTTTAGATAATGAAGATACTTATGACTTTATTTTAGCAAACCCCGATGAATGGATTCGTCTACTCAAGCATTAAACAATCTCTAGAGCTGGCATTTAGGCATAATTATTTTAAGTGTGTGCTAAGTTAAACGGCATCAATAGTTTCCAGTTTTAACTATTAAAAAACTACAACAAAAGGATTTGAATGATGGTTAAAATATCTATGCTCACTATTTCTACTAGCAGCTTTATTGTATCTTTTATGGGTTTTGCTAACACCGCTGTGTCACCGCAAACGGATGAGCAATGGCGCAGTGTTACTGAGCGTGATATTGAAGCTGCTTACAGCATATCGGCAAAAAATCACCCAGGTATGTTTGATGTTAATAATCCAACGTTCCCTGACTTATTAAAAAAAGCAAAAGCAGAAGCACTTACATTGTCGGCTCAAGCGAGTGGGCCGCAGGTTCATGCAGCGGCAATTTCTCGTTTTAGCACTATTTTACAAGATGGCCACGCCGGTGCGTTTTCAAGCGTAGATAGACCCGCGCGCCGCTGGCCGGGCTTTAGAACTGTGTGGCGAGGTGATGCGCTAAAAGTGTATTACAGTGAAAACAAAAATATTAGCAAAGGCGACGTTGTAAGCCAATGTGATGGACAAAGTACCGAGACCTTAATACGTGAGAGAGTGTTTAAGTTTCATGGTGAAGTTGCACAGCCTGGCCATTGGTGGCAGCAAGGTTGGCGGTTACTCATTGACGAGGGCAATCCATTTTTAACTCCTTTAAAAGAATGCGAATTTGTTAAAGCCAATGGCGATACCTATACACACGTATTAAATTGGTCTGTAAGGCCTAAGTCAGCCAGCAAGCATTTAGAAAATGCCTACAACGGTGATGAACTCCCCATTGATTTAACCTGGCCTGAAAAAAACATTGCGTGGATTGCTATGCCTAGTTTTTCATCAACCGAAAAGCAAACTGCTGCCTACAATAAAGTGTTTGAAAAAATACAACAGCAGCGTAGTAAGTTACTTACTGCAAAAGCCGTGGTGTTAGATTTGCGCCATAACCAAGGTGGCTCATCTTATTGGAGCTCACAAATAGCCAAAGAACTATGGGGCAAAAAAATAGTAGAACAAAAAGTAGATAATACTTCTCAAAACACGCAAGTGTGGTGGAGAGCATCAAAGGATAATACCGACCATGTAGTGTCTTTATTAGAGGTTGTAAAAAATCAGCCTGAATTATTGAAAATATTTAAAATCACAGCTGCGGGTATGGCTTTATCACTTAAAAGTGGTGATCCATTTTATGTAGAGCAAGAAACCAATACGCTAAATAACATGCCACAAAAGCCTTTAACTAGTGACTTTAAAACCAAGGTGTTTGTTATTGTTCCGCCGCAGTGCGCCAGTGCTTGTTTAGATGCGCTTGATAAGTTTAAGCTTTTTGAAAATACAACGTTATTCGGTGCGCCAAGTAGTGCTGATTCTATGTATATGGAAGTACGCTTAGCTGATTTACCTTCAGGGTTGGGGAAAGTGATAGTACCTAACAAAGTATACGTAAACAGAGCGCGAGGGGCAGGGGATTTTTATAAGCCCGATGTGGCATATAACGCCATTGATTGGACAACCAATGTATTGCTTGAGCAAATAAAAACGTTATAAAAAAGCCGCTTGTTAAAACAAGCGGCTTAACTATTCTAACTAGGGAATAGTTTAAAACGTGTAACGGGCACCAATTGAGTAGCGTGGGCCGTACTGATTAGCAAATAAAAACTGCTCTTCGTAACGGCCGTAGCCTTCTTCGGTGGCATTATTTAAGTTTATGCCATCAAAAAATACCGTTACGTTTTCGTTTACATCGTAGTTAACGCTCATATCCCATTGGCCGTAGGCTTTAGCATATTGCGGTGGCGCATCGGCTGAGCCTTGTGCTTGGCCTACACCAATTAAGTACGAGTCGCGCCATGCGTAAGTAATTTTGATTGATAGGCCGTCTTTTTCGTAAAAGCCTTGAAAGTTTGCAGAGTCACTTAAACCTGTAAGCGGAGCTTGTTGGTCTAGGCTTTCGCTATCAAATTCTACATCGCCATCTACAAACGTGGCGTTAACACCTACACCAAAACCAGTTTCGCCAATTAAGTGCTGAACAGCCACTTCAAAACCATCTACCGATTTGCTGTCGGTGTTTTGTGGTTGGCTTATGTTCCATACCATAAGTGGGTCATCGCTATTTGGCTCAATGACGCCATTCGCATTGCCATAACCATTGCTAATCATTTGCGCAAAAATAGCATCGGTGGTTGCTTGCTCGCCGCGCGATTCAATATCGCTAACTGCTTGTAAGTAACGCGGGCCGTTTAAAATGTCGTATAGACCTTCAATCGTGGTTTGCGTAATGGTGGTTTGAATAAAGTTATCTACGTCTTTTTTAAAGTAACCAACAGAGGCGTAGCTGCCTTCTGCGTAGTAATACTCTAATGATAAGTCGAGATTGGTTGATTCAAACGGCAATAAATTTGTATTACCTTGGCTACCCGTGCGCGAGCCAGGTTTTGGGCTGCCTGTTAAGCTACGGCCACCGGCTAAATCACCCAGTGGTGCACGCGACATAGTTTTACCCCATGAAACACGGGCTACAACGTCTTCGGTTAAATCAACACTTACATCGATTGACGGTAATAATATGTCGTAATCGCCTTGCTGCTCTAAGAAGTTATCATCGCCGCCGGCTGCATATTGCATTATCCATTCTGAGGCGCTGATCCAGTTTACTTGTTCTTCAACACGTTGGCGTACTGTGCTTGTTACATCTGTTTGCTCGTAGCGCAGGCCTGCATTTACTTTTACGTAGTAATCGCTTACATCAAACTCCCAGCTTGATTGAATATAAAAGCTGTTTGTAATTTCTTCTACGTAGCTTTCGCTATCAATACCATCCATGTAAGCATTGGCTGCGTATGCATCGCCACCGGTTACATCAGAGGTTAAGTATGCCATTTGGCGAGCCACTGCTTCATCAAAATCGTAGGTGTAGTAGTAACCTGGTTGTAAGTTGCTGCCGCCACCATCAAATTGATCTAAAAGGCCCGACGTATCGTGGCGAGTAAACATGCTATCTGGGAATATTTCTGTGTACGATGGGTTAAAACCAGGGCCACCCACTAAGCCACTCCATGCAGTGTAACCACCTGTGTTTTGCTCAGTGCGCGATGCACCAAATTTTACTTTAACTAGGCCAATATCAAAGTTTTCATTGTACCAAGTGGTATGTAATTGTAATTGCTCAATGTTTGATTCACCCGGCGAGTGCGTAAATTGGCTAAAGTTAGAGTCAATTTCGCCTGGCGTTAATTCGCTTGTGCCGTTTAACCAGTTCACCTGTGCACTTGGGATTTCGCCTGTGCGGTAATCGTAAATTTTATTTGCTAGCTGATCAGAGCCTAAAATCACTTGGCCAGTACTGCCTAGCCCGTCATCGGCGCCGTTATCGGTTTCATTTTTAGAGTCATGGTAATCAAGTTCAACGTGCCACGTGTCGTTAATTTCCCACTCTAGGTTTAAACCAATAGAGCGTGCTTTTACTTCTGTGGTGCCTTTGTTGGCTGTAAACGAGGCATCGTTACCGCTAATATCGGCATAAACAGCGGTGCCGTTTTCATCAAGCTCGTAGCCATTAATATTGCTACCAAAGTCGTTCCAAATACCCCAACCAATACTTTCAGAGCCCGTAACCGCTTTACTTGCTGTGTAATCAAGTGTGGCTACAAAGCCATCAACTGGTTCAAATTGAAAAGTAACTTGGCCGTTAGTACGTTCACGCTCTACATCTTCAATAGAGTAGTTCATGTCTTTAGGGAAGTAGTAGTTACCTGATGGGTCAGTACGGTTATCAACAACGTTACTGCTATCTAATTCAGGTAAATCAACATTGGCTTGCCAACCTTGAATATTGGCGCGTTGTTTTTGAAAGTCGCGTTCTTGGTGCGAAAACGAAAAACCAAAACCAAATCTGTCATCTGCAAATGTGTTGCTATAAACAGCCGAAAGCTCAGGGGTTACATCATCACCGGCTTCGTTTGATGAGTCGTGATTTGCTTTAACCGTGGCTGAAAAATTTTGACCTGGCTTTTGAAAAGGGCGCGCAGTAGAAATATTAACTGTTGCACCTAAACCACCGCTTGGTACATCGGCGCGCGCTGTTTTAAATACTTCTAGCGCACTTACGCCCTCTGAGGCAATGTTTTCAAGGTTGTACGAACGCGTATAACCTGTGCCTGGCATTTGGCGGCCGTTTAACGTAATTAAGTTAAACTCTGGGCCAAAACCACGTACGGTAATTTGGCTACCTTCACCGTTTGCTCGGCTCACCGATACACCGGTAATGCGTTGTAATGATTCTGCTAAATTGGTATCTGGAAATTTCCCCATTTCTTCTGCTGAAATGGCATCTACTACGCCCGATGAATCACGTTTCATATCCATAGAACGAATAAGTGAACCACGAATACCTTTTACTTCAATAACTTCTACATCAGGAGATGCTGCAGTGTCTGCCTCGGCAGCAATGGCCGTATTTAACGTGCTTGCAGCAATGATAAGAGACACAGAAGCCGCGAGTTGGCTCTTTTTAAAATTGAATGTGTTCATAATAGCTCTGCTTTATAAAATGTTGTTGTGTAGCAATAGGCGCCATGCGCCTATTGTAGTGTGTTTTTATGGATTCGCGATAATCACGTTATCTATGCGGTATAATGCGCCGTTGCCCATATCCCACGTAGGAAATACCATGAGCACGTTTATAGCGCTAATATCTAAGCCTGCATCAAATAGTTCCTGAATAGGGAAGGTGTATGTTTGCCATTCGCCTGTAACAGGTGTTTGCCCTTCATTGCTTTGCGTTAATGCCAGCTCTACTGCGCTTGAAGCGCCAATTGATTCAATTTTAAATAACCATTGTGCATCCACGTTTGAAGGTGCTGTTATTACTTTTAAATCAAACTGTACAACGCCATTTTCTAACAGGGCTGATGCATCAAACGATACGTCTTCATCGGCTAAAAAGCCCATTACAGTAGGTGTTGCACCAATGCTAAACTGAGCCACTGCGCCGTGCTGATCATCGTCGGTTTCTGTAGTAGGTGTTGAACCACCACAGCAATCCCATATGCTCCACTGATCGGCGACTGTATCTGTAAATACGTTTAGCTCACCAGAGGCAACGGGCGCTGCATTAGGGTTGTAAATTTTAACATTATCTACACGGTAAACCGCGCCTTCACCTGCGCCCCATGCCGGAAAAATCATAAGTACATCAATTGCACTTACATCAAGGCCTGCACCTGCGAGATCTGATAACTTAAATGTATAAGTTTGCCACTCGCCAGTTACTGGCGCTACACCTTCAACACTTTGCGTTAGTTCAAGTTCTGCAAATGAAGTTGCACCATTTGCCTCTACTTTAAATAACCACGCAGTTGACGGGTCGCTAGGAGTAGACGTTACTTTTAAGTCAAACTGTATAACGCCTTCATCTAAAATGCTGCTTGCATCAAATGACTCACCTGCACCACCTACTTCAGTACGGCTGTTAAAACCCATTACTGTAGGCTCTGCACCAATACTAAATTCAGCGGTTACACCGTGCGCTTCATCATCTACCACTTCGATAGGCGTTGAGCCACCACAACAATCCCACATTGGCCATGCTAGGTTTTGCTCATCTTCAAAAATAGTCAGCTCTGGTGATCCGCCTAGGTTGTCTTGTGTAATTTCAACGTCGTCAATTAAAAAGGTTGCGCCTTCGCCCGTGCCCCACTCAGGAAATACCATAAGTACGTCAATTGCGCTGATATCTAAATCTAAGTCAGCAAGGTCAGAAAGTAAAAATGTATAGGTTTGCCACTGACCTACTACAGGTGCTTGGCCTTCAACGCTACTTGTAAGCGGCATATCAGCATCGGTTGAGGCTTCTGTGCTTTCAAGTTTTACAAACCAAGGTGTGTCTGGCACGCTTGGTGCGCTGGTTACTTTCATTTTAAAGCGTACGTAGCCTTCTTCTAGCATAGGTGATGCATCAAAAGGTGTTGCAGCGCCGTTTTCGTCAGTAATAAACGCATCGCGGCTAATAAAACCAACCACTGTAGGCTCGCTGCCTATTGTAAATTCAACAGCGTCGCCTTGCTCTTCATCACTTACGATTGCAGGTGTTGAGCCACCACAACAATCCCATGCTGGCCAGTTAGGGTTAAAGCTGTCGCCAAAAATAGTTAACGGTGTAGCAATACCTGTAGATGGCGGGCTAGGAATAGGCGCTTCGCCCTCTAGCAGGGCATCGTCTAGGTTATCGTAACCTGGGCGAATAGTTTCACACCCTTTGCCGGTATCTGGGTTTGATGCACATTGATAAACACGTACGTAGTCAATTGCAAATGTTTGGCCGTTTTCAAATGCGCTGGCATCTACGCCTAACTCATTTACGTTTTCAGGCCAGTCGCCGCCTACTGCTAAATTTAACAGTAAGTGAAAGTCTTTATCGTAAGGAGCGCTATCCCAATGAGTTTCTAGCTCGCCAGAACCTTGTTCAAAATACTCTGCAAACCAACCGCGATGTTTCAAACCTGCGGCTTCGCCTTTGGAATTATATAATACTTCTGATTGGCGCTGTGTGGCATATAGGTAGCCATCAACGTACCAGCGTATTTCACCTTCTTGCCATTCTACTGCGTAAGTATGAAAGTCATCTGCTGGGTTGCTATCTTCAGGAAATTTGTACTCTTGGCCTGTGTAGCTGTTATCTGGCCAAGCGCGGCCGTAATGCAATGTGCCATGAATGCTTGATTCAACACCGCCATCTTCGTCAGCGGTTTTTAGGTTTACTGATTCTAAAACATCAATTTCGCCTGAGCGTGGCCATGTACCGTATTCTTCATCGGTTGGTAGCATCCAAAACGCAGGCCAGCTGCCTTGCCCCGAAGGCAGCTTTGCACGTACTTCAAAGCGGCCATAAGTAAAGTCAGCATTGTAACGGGTATTTAAACGCGCAGAAGTGTAGGGCTTTTCAGCGCCTTCTGTCGCGGGTAGGGCAACAATGTTTAACACACCGTCTTGTATAAAGGCGTTTTCTTCGTTATCGGTGTAACATTGTTTTTCGTTGTTACCACCGCCATCGCAGTTTAATTCAAAGTTCCACTTATTAGTATCAATGGCTGAGTCTTCAAACTCGTCGCTCCATACTAGTTGCCAATCTGAAACTGGCTCAGAAGCGTCGATATTTTCAAAATTAGATGTTGTGGCTGAGTCGCCACCACAGCCAGCTAAAGACGCTAACGAAATAGCAGCCAGTAAGCGAGCAATGTGTGTTTTTTCAATGTTCATAGCTGAACCCCGGTTTCACAGATTGTTGTCAGAATGTGTGTTTAAACTTATTAAAAAGAACCATATTTATTTTTGTAAGCGCTTACATTTATCATGTGTTTTTGTAAGCGCTTACAAATAATATTGCGCACTACGTAAATGGTCAACATATTTGTGTGTTTTATTTACATTTAGTTTACGGTAAGACCAGTTTACCAATTGGAGTTATTAACTAAATCGCTAATAAATTTAACAGCTTACATTATTTGAAATGTTGCATTTTTAATACATCTTTTAATATTTTACTTAAGCGGTAAATATTAAAGTGACCTGCAGCAATTACATTTAGCGCTAATTGCGATGATTTACCCGTATTAGGCTAACTATATGGCGTGTAATTTTGCTTTTTTACAAAAAACGAAAGTTAAAAAAAGTGAAAGTGGTATAGCATTCAATAGGTTAGTAAACCCTTTAAAGCGATTAGCTTGTAAAGGTTAAATTAAAGGGAATAAGGCTTTGGCGGGGTTTAATAAGGTAAATGTGTAAATTTAATACGCATTTACCCCTTAATTTATTGTTTATTTAAATAGTATTGTAGCCACTTGAAACGGCAGCTTATTTACGTTTAAACGGCATAATTAGCAAACCCCACAGCGAGGCGTTTTGCTGCGGGTTAGGGTATTCTTTTAAGCCTATATCTATGTCGTTATCGGCTTTTTGCGCTTCATTTTTGTAACTACCAAACAGTTTATCCCACCAAATAACGCTGAATCCATAGTTTGAATTGGTTTCGCTCACGCGTTGGCTATGATGAATACGGTGTAGTATTTGGGTCATTAATATGAGCCGAAGTGGTTTTTCTATGGCATTGGGTAAACGTATATTGGCGTGGTTAAACAGCGCTAATCCATTAAGTGCTATTTCAAATATTAATACTGCAATAGCAGGTACTCCTAAAGCGGTAACGGCAATCAATTTTATAAGTATGCTGAGCACAATTTCGATAGGGTGAAAACGCAAACCTGTGCTGGTATCTACATGGGCATCGGCGTGGTGAACACGGTGCAAACGCCACAAAATAGGCACTTGATGAAAAAGCCGGTGCTGCCAATAAATAACTATATCAAGCAGTAATATGCTTAAAATAATAGCAACACTACTTGGTGTGGCTATTTGATTAAATAAACCGATACCGTGCTCTTGGTTATAAAGCGCTACGGCAGTTAAGCCTATTGGCACACTTAAGCGAGCAATTAATGATGAAGCAAACACCAGTCCAAAATTGGCCAACCACCGGGTGGTACTTTTTATCGGCGATTTACGGGCAGGCATACGCGATTCTAGTAGCATCATAATAACCAAAATGCTAAAAAAGAACCCTAATCGCCACCAAATTTCATTACTCATTGGCTTGTTTAACCTCATCAGCTTCTTGGAGTTTAAGCGTGTTATACCCACCATGTATACGTGTAAAGATAGTAATAGCGCATGCAGTGGCAAAAATACTCGCCATTAGGGCAAAGTGCTGCGGCCAAATACAAAAAGCAATAAACAGCGCGATGGTTTCTGTGCCTTCGGTTAAACCATTTAAATAGTAAAAGCTTTTGTATTTAAACTGGGGTTTTTCGAGCTTAAATTTTTCGGCGGCTATGGCAAAGGCTAAAAAGCTTGAGCCAGTGCCTATAAAGGTGGCCAGTAATATGCTACCTGCAATGGCGTTTTGCTCGGGGTTTGCCAAAATAAAGCCAAGCGGAATTGCCGCATAAAATAAAAAGTCGAGGGTAATATCTAAAAAGCCGCCAGCACTTGAACTTAAATTTGCATGGCGTGCCAATGCGCCATCTAGCCCATCTAAAATACGATTTAAAGCAATAGCCGTTAACGCTGCGTACCACATTTCATACGCAATTAATGGCACAGCTAATAGGCCTATTAAAAAGCCTACCACAGTAAGTTGGTCGGGCGTTATGCCGCGTTTGTGCATTAACGCTACAACGGGAGTTAACAGTGGCTTTATTACTGGGGTGATGTATTTGTCTAACATGCTTGGTGCCTTGTGCTTTTTGAGCTTTTACTTGGCTAAATTTAAGGTGATCAGTTTGCCGTTTGCGGCCTCTGCATCGCTATGATCGTGAGTTACCATAATAGCGGGCAATTTATGCTCGCGTATTTGGCTAAATACTAGCTCGCGCGTATCTACTCTTAATTGGGTGTCGAGCTTGCTAAAGGGCTCATCAAGCAAAATAGCTTTTGGCTCGCTCAATAGCATACGCAATAAAGCAACACGGGCTTGTTGCCCACCTGAAAGGTTGTCGGGGTGGCGATTAGCCATGCCTTTTAATCCAACTTGTTCAAGGGCGTGCTCTATTTTTTCAAGGCGCTGTTTTTTATTGCCTTTAGGCATAGCAAAGGCAATGTTACCGCTTACCGATAAATGCGAAAATAATAACGCATCTTGATAAAGCACGCCTATGTGGCGTAAATGTGCGGGCAAGTTATTAATATTTTCGCCGTTAAGCCACACTTCACCGTTTGCGCTAAAACCACTGGGTAATGTGCCGGTAAGCCAATTTAGTAAACTTGATTTACCACTGCCTGATGGCCCCATAACAGTGAGAATTTCGCCGCCTTTTACCTGCTCGTTTAAGCTAAGTAATTGCTGGTTTTGACGATAAAGCTCACAATTTTTAATCTCTAAAGATGACTGCATTAAAAACCTTTTAATTTATGGGTTAGCGATGGGCGCTTTTAAAAAAGTACTTAGGTAACACCCACGCCAGTATAAAGCCAATGAGTGGCAATGCCATTTGCATAATGGCATACACCGCACTGGTGCGCCTACTTGCGCCATTAGCAAGGGTAACCGCTTCGGTTGTTATGGTTGATATGCGCCCGCCACCGGCTAAAAGCGTGGGGAGGTATTGGCCAAAGCTAATGGCTAAACCAAGTGCCGCCGCAATTAAAATAGGAGCAAACAACTGGGGTAGTTTTACTTGTAAAAACACTTTGCAGGGCGTTGCGCCAAGGCTTGCTGCTACATGAGCAAAGCGAGGGTCTAAGCGCCTGTAACTGCTCGCAAGCGATAAAAACACATACGGTAGTACAAACAATAAATGGGTAAATACCACATTAAAAAACGCGGCCTGGTTATTTACTAGTTGTTGCAGCCACACTAGGCCAAATAAAAACGCAATACTTGGTACAAGCAGCGGTAAATAAATAATTAAGCTGGTAAAGCGCGACATGGGTTTGGCACTTAATTGCTCTGACTCTAAGCACAAAAGGGTAATAATAATGGCAAATAACGTTGTTACTAACCCTATCGCAAGGGTATTAAAAAGCGGGCTTTGCATTTGCATTAGCGCACTTTTAAAGTGAAGTAGCGTGAGCTGCTCGGGCAGTGCCGCCGGAAAACGCCAAAATCCGGCAACCGACCACATAATTAAGCCAGTTAACGAAAGCAAAATAAAGCCAATTACAAATACCGTTAATACGGTTGTTATTTTTTGCCAATAAACGCCGCCATATTCTCGCTCGCCATTGGTGAGTAAATCACTAAATAATGCTTTTATCGCTTTTTCGCCGCCAAGCCAAAGAGCTAGTAAACCACCAGTAAGGACAAGCTGTAATAGTGCCCCTGCAGAGGCTTTAATACGCAGGTTTAAATCTACATCGTTAAACCAGTGCATGATAGCTACAGCCAATGTGGGAGGTGTATTTGGCCCAAGAATAAGTGGCATTTCTACACTTGCACTGGCATAAGCCAATACGGCTAAAATGGGTAGGCGCAGCAATGGGTAAAGGCTTGGTAATACTACTTTAAAAAAAGCAGTCATAGGGCAGTAGCCTAAATTAAGCGCTACTTTATGTTGTTGACGCAGTTTTTTGCCAAGCTCAGGTTGGGCAAGCACACCTAGCGCCATTAACAGTAAAAAAGGCAGCTCTTTAAGGGTTAAGCCTAAAATTATACTAATTCCAAACGCGTCATGCGGAAACATGCCGTTAGGCGCAAGTTCCCACCCACTAAACCAAGGCGATACTAAGCGCGAGATCATTCCCGAAGGCGCAATTAAAAAACCAACCGCTATAGCCGCTGCCGCGTGAGGAATTACCAGTATCGGGCTCAATAAACGCTGAATATGGTTAAGCCACGGGCTATTAAAAAATGCCGCTAAAATCATTAATGTAATGGTAAAGGCTAGTAAGGTACTTATTAATCCGCTGCCAACACTTAGCATAACCATGTGTGTTAGGCCGGGTGTTTGCATGAGCATAGTAAAGCCATGTAGGCCAAGTGTTGTATGCTCAAGTACCGGCGCATAACCAAAAGCGGGCAATAGCACGCTAATTAAGCCGCCTATTACCGGCAAAATTAATAATGCCAGTAAAAATCGTGGGCTTAATGTCACTAATTTACTAAACATATCGGCGCTTTTAAGTGGTTTAAGCGTTGGGCTTGCTGCTAACTTATTTGAAACAACACTCATTGGCTTACTCCAAAACGTGTTTGCCACCCTTGCACAATAGCGTTTACCCAGCTTGGGTGTGGCTCACTTAGCGTGCGTTTAATACTATTTAAAGGCAGGGCACTTGGATGCGGTTGCGTTGTTTTAAATAAAGCTTGTTGCTGTGGAGCTAGCGTTGATTGAATAAGTACGCTTTTATCGCCCCATATAGGCGCTTTTTGTTTTTGAGCTTGCGCCTCTGGACTTAATAAAAAATTAGCCACTAACTGCGCACTTTGTGCATGGCTTGCATTATAAGGTATGGCTACAAAGTGGGTGTTACTTAAACTGCCATCTTGCATTGCATAACTGCGAATACTTTTAGGTAAATCATAGCGTTTAACGGCTGCGGGCACTTCGGGTGCTGAAAACGTAAACGCTATGCTTAGCTCGGTGTCGCCTACTAAACGGCGCATTTGTGCACCACTTTGCATAAAGTGTTTCCCGCCGCGCCAAAGTGTTGGGTGCAGCTTATTTAAAAAGTCCCATAATGGGTTTAATACTTGGGCTGTGTTTTGTGCAGTAGCTGGCTGATTTAACTGTGCTTTAAGTGTTTCATCACTTTGTTGATGTAGCATAACAAGCGCGTATTTTAAAAAGCTCATGCCTAAAAAATCAGGTGGCTTTGGGTAGCTAAAGCGCCCTGGATTTTGTGCGCTCCAGCTAAGTAATTGGTTTAGGGTTGTTGGTAGTGTGTTATTTGCAGTGCCGTCGATTGCTAAGCTGTCGTAGTAAAAGGTGAGCGATGCTTGGCCCCAAGGTGCTTCCATCCCGTTGGTGGGTATACCAAAATCAAAATTAACAGCGGGGTTATTGCTAGGGTCGGTGTAGCTAAAATTAGGCAGCTTATTAGCCCATTGTTTAAGTAATAATGAGTGCTCGCTCATGGTGGCAAAGTTAGCACCGTTTATCCAAATTAAATCTACGCTGCCTTTATCGTTATTGTTTGCTGATTTTTCGGCAAGTACCCGGCTAACGGCTTCGCTGGTATCACTGAGTTTTACATGTACTAAGTTAATGTTGTATTTGGCTTTTACTTGCTGCGCAGCCCATTGAATATATGCATTTATTTGCGCATCGCCGCCCCACGCATAAAAATATACGCTTTGGTTTTTACCTAAGCTTTCTATTTGTTGCCAACGGCTTTGTAGTTGTGTACTTGCTAGGCTTTTAAAGCTAATAACAAGGCAAATGCAAAACGCGATGCAGCACACGCTGTATCGCGATAATATTTGCCAACATTTATTGGCGAGCATTTAAATCCCAGTTGTAGTCTAAAAACTTAACTTTCATGTTGTTATTTTTAAGCGCTTTTTGCTGAGCGGGTATCAGTTTTAGTGCTTTAGGGTATTGCAAAAAAAACTGCTGCAATGTGTTTGCGCCTTTAAAGCCTTGTTCAAAATCCTCGCCATACCATTTAAATATTGAAGACACATTTAGCGTGTTACCTTGCGCTATATTGCGGGTTGTATCTGATAAAAAACGCACCGTTTGCGCTTGCAATTGGCTTTCTAAATCAGTGGCTGTGTAGGCTTCTTCACGTAGGGCTGGGCAGCCAATACTTGCGCAATTTACAGCAAAGTGAATACGTGGGTCGTTGTATTTACCACTGCCACGTATTAAACCATGTTCTATATCATCAAGGCTGCGCGTTTTACCAAGTAATGGCACAAACTCTTTGCTCCATGGTGAGCTAAAAAAGCTGCCTAAATCTTTAATTGATTTAAGGTTTGGGTATTTTGTTAATATAAGCTCAACAGTAAAGGCGTTATATGCGTTGATTAAAAACGCCAGCTGCTTTGGTTTTTCCCATGTATCAAACTCATTTTGCGTAACAGCCGATAGCGATTCTAAATAGGTTTTAAGCTCGCTGTGCTTAGCTTT
>NZ_DJHW01000093.1:0-20007 GCF_002433295.1 Pseudoalteromonas sp. UBA6610
GAAGAAAACCCGTATTGGATGTCGTTTTCGGATATTTTGTCGGGTTTGCTTATTTTATTTGTTTTAGCGTCTGTGGTGTTAATGGTTGAGCTTATGGAAGCCAAGCAAGAGCTTGAAAATAAGCAACAAGCATTTACTCAAGAGCTAGAAATGCTGCACAAAGCCGAAGAAGTACGTAAAACAATTTTAGATGAGGCGGCTGATTTACTGCGAAAACGAGGCATACAAGTCACGGTTAGTGAAAATAAAACTGTATTAAGTATTCCTAACGATATTTTAGGGTTTGATAGCGCAGCGTTTAATATAAGCCCAGAGTTTGAAGGCACTGCACTTGAAATTGGTGAGGTACTTGCTGAGGTTATAAATAAAGAAAACCGTGAGCAATTCCTCGATACTATTTTTATTGAAGGGCACACCGACAGTAAAAACTTTTATGGCATGATGGGTAAGGGTAATTGGGGCTTATCGACCTTTAGGGCGATTTCGTTATGGGAGCTTTGGGTTAAATTACTGCCAAGCCAACATGATTTAGCTAGTATTACTAACAAAGAAGGCAACCCACTTTTTTCGGTGAGTGGCTATGCGGCAACAAGGCGCATGGTTGTTGAAGAGCTAACAGAGAGTGATTTTAGGTCAAACAGACGCATTGATATACGCTTTACAATTCGTAGACCCACCAGTGCTGAATACGAAACAGTAAGAAGCCGTTTGGAGATGCCCTAATTATGTTGCTTCTACCTCCTATTCCTCAGCTTTCAGAATTCAGCTGGGAGCGATTTTCTCAGCAGTGGAATAGCCTGACTTTACAAACAAAAAAAATTGCCGACGGTGCAGGGCAAGGCGAAGAGTTTAAAGCCCTTGAGCAACAGGTTAATCGCTACGTTATGTACGATCAAAAAGAAAAGCTTAAACAAATTTTAATTAAGCGAAAAGGCGTGCGTGTTTTAACTCAGTTATGGATAGATAAAGAAGACGTAAGAAAAGCCTCATTAAACGAAGAAACAATAGATTACATTCAAGCTAAACATCCCAAACTGGGTATGTCGTCGTTAATGAATTTAATTTCACTGGTTTATCGATATTTTGATGCACTGGTTGATGGCAATATTTTTAACCGATTAACGCAGTGGCTTAACCAGCAAATAGAGCAACGTTTAAAACATCGCAAAAACTCAAGTGACACAATATTATCGGTCCTTAACCAAGCTAAATGGCTGCTAGATTTAACCGCTCCTAAGGCTTTGGTTAACCTTGCCAAACAAAATCATTTAGACTTAAACGAACAATTAAAAAAACTACGCTTAAACGAGCTGCCGCAAGGGCGATTTTTAGATATTTGCCACGCGCAATATTACTTAGATACGCTAAGAGAAATCCCCGTTGGTGAGCAACATGATGTACTGCATGAGCTATTAAAGCATGACGTTGCCACTATGCCTTTTGAAGAAGGTAAACGAATAGGGCACATAGCGCTTGAAATTATTATTGATCGCTCTGCTGGCGCACCAAGTGAAATATGGCAAAACTTTGTACTGAACTTAGCGGGCGACCCGCGTATTGCTAATACAGCTACAAATTACCGCCAGTGGTGGAAGCCCATTGGTGAGAATAGAGTAAAAGCAGTAACAAGCTGGCTTGCCAAAGAAGACTTGCGGTTATTTTTAGGCGCTATTGAAGAGTACGCAAATTACACCGGCGATGAAGCGTTAAATAGAATGTTCCCTGCACGTAAGCGCTTTTTAGAAGGGCTTTATGAACATGGGTCTGTTCGTAATGCACGGCTAATGCTTGGAAACCAAGCAGAGCATACAGTTAAGCGAGTGCTAGGAAAGAGTTTAACAACCAGTTATATAAACCTTAGAGGAATGACTCAAACCTCCATTATTTATTTAGATTGCGGTGATTTTCATATCATTGAAGGATCGCATAACTTTAAGCTATGGATTTATATGGGTTTACCTAGTGAGAAGCTTAACGATTACTCTTTGAGTGAGTTAAACCATTTTGCTTTAACAAATAGCTTTCCACAAGAATATAAAAAGAACTATCCAAAAGGTGAGTTAATGCCAATTCAGCACTCGCCGACTTCTTGGCAGAAAAATGCTATTGATTTTTTAACTCAAAATGGCATTGAACTCGATTTAGAAAAACTATTTTATAAAGACGAATACAGAAGATATATAAGTCGGTATGGATTACCTGTGGTAAGAAAAGTAGTAGAAGAAAAGAATCTTTTGGAAATCAATTTATTAAACGCTCTAGAAGTGTACCAACCAATTACCGCCAAAGAGCTCGTTAAGGTTTTAAACAGTGAGTTTAATATGAAGGCTGACCGATCAACTGTGAATTCTAAACTTTATTCAATGTTATCTGAAAATAGAGTAACTAGAGACGACAGGCTCTGTTGGGAACTTGCTTAATAAGTAAATTGCGTACTAGGAATATTAAAAGGGGATTTAAAAATACATGTCACTTGTTAGTTTGATAAAAGGGCTTTTGCCTAAAAATAAAAATAGTCATTTAGCAGCTGAACGATACTCCTTAGTGTATGACTCGTATGGCGTTAATTTTGCCACTGATGAAGCCTCATTCCATTGCTTAAATAATGGTGAGGGCGGAGGTAGCCAGCTTATTCAGCATGTTGTACTTAAAATGCTACAAGAGCGAGATATTGCACAGCCTATACCTAATGGCTTTAGATTAGACAGTGAGCAAGCATGTTTATTAGACCCCGAAGATGCAGACGTTTTAGGGTTACCGCCTTTTTTTAACAACGACTTTGACGTTGATATTCAAGGTAGAACAACTAAAAGTAGCTTTACGCTGCAGTTATTTGCAAAGCTAGAAAACCAAAAATACCCAGTAAAAAGAAAAGGCCCCGTACTTTTTTTTAGTGAGCAAATACAATATTTAATGACGCCAGAGCAGCTTAATGCTGTTTTAGCCGTAGAAAAACATTCGTCGCTTACGCCCGATGACCGCACTGAGCTAAATAATGTGTTGGCAGTTGCTAAGTTACAGCAGGCAGTTAAAGATGGGTTAAAACTAGATTTAAAACATTTTGATAAATTTGATTTAGTACAACCAGAACAAATTACAGTAACAGCAAATCAACAGGTTGATGGTAGCCTAGAGCTTAGCCCAAGCTTTGGTGATGGATCATCATCTGAAGACTTACAAAATCGCTTAGCTCAGTTACAGGGCGACGGGCAAGTAATGCGAATAAAAGACCGCATTGTTTTACTTACTGACGATAAAAAACAAGCTGTTAAAGAAGTACTGCAAAATAGAACCATTCCTGCACACAAAGTGGCAGAATTTATTAAAACCCCTTCAGCTTTTTTAGATGCATCTATTTTAAACCTCGATCTTGGATTTTCTCTCAGAGTTGCTGGTATTGGCAAAATGGTACACATTCCTTTTGGTCAAGACAGTGACGGAAGTAATGGCTGGTTTTCGACTAACACAGACAGTGAACCACCAGAGCGATTGGTAAAGTTGCTTGAATGCGAGGAAGACGTTGTATCGTTTGAGCAAAGCTACCAGCAAGCTAAAGGGCAAAATGCTGATAGTGTCTTTGTTGATGATGAGTCAATTGATATACGCGATGAGCAGCGCGTAACTGAAACACTCGCAGAGGTAAGGGAAAATTTGGCAAATCCATCCAATGAAACGGATATATCTGATACTGATGATTTGCCGGTTAAAAAAGAACAAGTTTCTTTATTGCTTAAAGACACCGAAGAACATAATAAAGATATCGTTAATAAAGTTTCGCAGCTTAATAAAAGTATTACCTTTGACAGAACTAATTTAGCAAGAACACCTTTTCCTCACCAAGAGTCCGGCATTAGTTGGATGCTGTCGTTGCTCAAATCAGCGCAGCTAGATAACTATGATGATATGTATCGAGTGCAGGGGGCTTTGTTAGCGGATGATATGGGGCTAGGTAAAACCTATATGACGCTGGTAATGATGGCTGAGTACCAGACGATACAAAGGCAAAATAATAAATCAGAAAAGCCTATATTAATAGTTGCACCGCTTAGCTTATTAGAAAACTGGGAACAAGAGGTTGATGCTACTTTTAATGAGTCGCCATTTAGGGATATTAAGGTATTACAGTCAGCAAGAGATTTAAAAGAGTTTAGAGTTAAAGGTGCTGAAAGAGAGTCTATGCAGCTGGCCACAGTTATCGATGACTCTCATGCAGATCACGAATCTATTCGTTACGCTTTACATGTTGGAGCTGATGCAGCTACAAAGCGCTTGGACATGGATAGACGTGTTGTTATTACTACCTACCAAACACTTCGAGACTATCAGTTTTCACTATGCGTAATTGATTGGGGGGTGGTGGTATTTGATGAAGCTCAGAATATTAAAAACCCGAATACCCAAGCCACTCGGGCAGCTAAAGGCTTAAAAGCTGATTTTAAGTTATTGGCAACAGGCACCCCTGTTGAAAATAGCTTAAGTGAGTTTTGGTGCTTAATGGATACAGCACAACCAGGGTTATTAGGCGATTGGGGCTATTTCAGAGAACGCTGGATCAAGCCAATAAGCAGTGCTAATGAAGAAGAAAAAGCAGAGGTACGTTTAGACGTTGGCAACGACTTACGTAATGCTGCAGGCCAGTTTATGTTACGTCGAACCAAGGAAGACGAACTAACCGGAATGCCGACTAAAACAATAAAAACAGGCATTCATAAAGATTTAGCCGACAATATGGCATTTGCACCTGAACTCGCTCGTAATATGACCGGCGGACAATTACTTGGCTACAACCAAATTGTTGAAGATTATAGAGCTGAAAAAGCGAAAGAGCAGGGCGGCGGCCATGCTTTAACTGTGTTACAGCAATTAAGGGCTGTTAGCTTACATCCAAGGCTTGATGAGGTTTTTAAACAGCCACCGAGTAATGCAAAAGATGCTCAGCGTAATTTACAAGAGTCTGAAAAGTTGCGCATGTTGTTAGATATATTGTCAGATATAAAAAACAAAAAAGAGAAGGTAATAATTTTTGCAACAACCAAAAAACTTCAAGCTGTTCTTAAAATATGCCTAGATAAAATTTATGAGCTAAACATCCATGTTATTAATGGTGATAGTAAAGCGATGGCAACTAAGAAAGATCAGCTCTCTCGTAAAGGGATGATCAGCGACTTTGAAGCAAAAGAAGGCTTTAATATTATCATTATGTCGCCTGTAGCGGCAGGTGTTGGCTTAACAGTTATTGGTGCGAATCACGTAGTCCATTTAGAGCGCCATTGGAACCCAGCAAAAGAGGCACAAGCTACAGACCGAGTTTATCGCATAGGTCAAAAAAAGCCTGTGTTTATTCACTTACCCTGCCTTTTACATCCAGAATATGATTCGTTTGATGTGAACCTAGACAAGCTACTTGCAAAGAAAACAATGCTAAGAGATGCAGTAGTAACCCCTGAAGTGGTGAGTGAGCATGAACTAATGTCGTCAATGGGGTTATGAGGTTAAATCCATGAAACTTCAATTTAGCGCTTCAAACGCACTTAATAAATACCTAAAAGCTGATTTACCTCGCTTACCGCATGAACCCGGTAAACAAGCGGGGGTAAATACCCTTATAAGTGATAGTAATGTTTTTAACTGGCAATTGCAGATTATTGATAACAGCTATAAGTCCCGTGAAAAAACAATCATTGTTTGTGAAGCGAATAGCCGTTTTACGTTTTTTATACCGGTTAGTTTAAAGCTATCGCAAGAAGAGTTAACCCAACGTTTGCAGTACGAATGGCAATTAATAATGGCTGAAACGCTTGAGGTGTATCAGTTAATACCACGCAGCGATATTGCGGTGCTGTTAAGTGAGCTATCTAAAATAGAGTTTATGCCGCACTGGGTTAAAAATACCGATTTAAGTATAAGCGGGCATATTAGCGATGCCGCACTTTGGGTTACTCAAACACTACAAGAAGAGGGGCTTTATGATTTACCTAAAGACCTTGCCATTGAGTTAGCTATTTATTTAAACACCCAACCTAAACGTATTACTAATAAAACAACTGGCCGCAAAGAGAAGTTTATACCCATAGAGCGTTTATTACATTATTGCCAATCACTTATCACTGCACGTAAGCTTGATGATGGCTCATCAAACGAAATAATCGATAAAAGTAATATCATTAACTTTAGTGATTATAAAAAAGATTAAAGCCAGCTAGATTAAATTTTCACAAGCTTGTGAAATTATATTTTTGTATAGCATTACAAAAAATAAAGCAGTACTAACAAACACCTAATTATTAGTTAAATTCTTTAGGAACCCTATAGGGAGCGAAAAGTCTTAGACTTAAATATTAACAATTAGCCAGACGTACTTTTTAAGCACATTGGATTATTGGTACTCAAATAACGCGTTTTCCCATTCTTGAATGATTATTTGGCGCTTCATCTGATCGTCTATCACTAATATTTCTATGCCAAGGGGGACGGGGCGCAGCTGACCTTCTGATATATCAAGTAAATGTTTTTGCTTAATTCTTACTTCGTTATTTATTGGCTCAAAATTAGTAAAGTTGGCCATGTCTGTTTGCCCTTGTACAGACACTAAGTAATCAATAAACAGCTGTGCGCCAATTACATTTTTAGCATGTTTAGGAATAATGGCACTGCGCATAATAACCGAGGTGTAGTCTTTAGGTTGCACCACAATAATATTAGGGTGCTGCGCCGCCCATGTGCGCGCATAAGAGCTTAATATGTTATAGCCAACAGTGAGCTCGCCCGTTGAAAGTGCCTTGAGTATGTCGGCGCTGCGTCTAAATACACGCGTACTGTGATAGCCAAACGATTCAAGCATTCGGCCATAGCTTGAGCTTTGCTCGCGGTCGTGAGCCCACAGCAAATAACCTATGCCCACTTGAGTAATATCGTAAATGCCAATGCGGCCTTTAATTTGCTCACTGTGCCTACGAATTAGCTCTAATAATTCGTTGCGGCTACTTGGTGCGACCTCTTCGCCTAAAAATTCTTTATTAAATGCAATTACTGCTGTTTCATAGGTAAAGCCAAATACTTCATTTCGCCATTTAGCCCATGCAGGAAGCTTATTTGTTTGCTCAGAGCTATAAGGCTGTGCGTAACCATCGTTAACTAATTTTACCTGCAAGTTCATTGCTGAACTTAATAATACGTCGGGCGGGTTTTTAACGTCGGCTAAAAATTCGCTATACACTTCGAAAGTACTCAGCTCGTAGTAGTCAATTTGTACAAAAGGGTATTTTTTTTGAAAGGCCGATAAAAAAGGGGCAATTTCCATTTTATCAGCGCCGCCATATATTTTAAGTATGGATTTATTTTCGCTTTGTGCCGGAAATACTAAAGGAGTTTTTGCAGCTACGAATGGCGAGCCTACAAAGCACGTAAAAAAAACGGCAATATAAATCAGCGATAAAAATTTCAATGTTCGTCCTCGGTCAGCATTAACGGAAAGTTTATTTCAAAAATAAGCCCCGACGGGCTGTTATCAAGCAGCTTAATAGCAGCGTTATGATGCTCTGCTACCTCTTTTGCAATGCTTAAGCCTAGGCCACTGCCGGCACGTGGGTCGCCTTTACTTTTGTAAAACCGCTCAAACACATGCTGTTTTTGCGCATCGGGTACACCTACGCCTTGATCAGCCACGCATAAACGGGCTATGTAACCACTGTCTGTACTGTGAAGCTCAGTAGAGACATTAACTTCTTTGTTTTGCGGGCTAAATTTAATCGCGTTTTCTAAAATGTTGCGTAGCATTTGGCTAAGTGCAAACGAATCGCCATTGATCATTAAATTATCGTCACCTTGATATGTGATGATCACGCCGCGTTGAATCGCCGATACCGCTACATCTCTACACACAGACTTTACCAGCTCCGGCAACGAAAGCGTTATTAAAGGCTGGCTATGAAAACGGTGCGCAAGAGTGGCTTGGTTTAAAAGTTGCGTAACGGTGCTGTCGAGTAAATCTGTTGAATATAAAACACGATTTAGCTGCTCTGTTCTTATTTTTTCATCGCTTTCTTCAATGGCATTTTGCGCCTGGCTTTTAAGGCCGGCAAGAGGCGTTCTTATTTGATGGGCCACTTCGCCGGTGAAGCGTTTTAAATGATTAAGCGAGACTTCTAATTGCGATATAAAATGGTTAATGGTTGAAATTAAATCGGCCATTTCTTTGGGAACCGACATATCAATAGGGCGTAAATCAGTGGGGGAGCGCCGACGTATTTTTTTATTTATGCTGTAAATAGGGCGCAAAATTTGATTCACTCCTAGTAATATAAGCACAATAGCTATTACAAACGTTAAAATAACCATTTGTATTACATTTAAATTCATTTCATAGGCGAGCTGATCGCGAGCTTGGGTGGTTTGACCTATTAAAATATTTACATCAAACGATTCGCCCACTTCATAAAGCTTATCTGAGAGTAAAATAAAGCGGTAGTTTTCGCCTTTGTAATCACCTTCCCAAAATTGTATCAGTAGGTTATCTCGTGGGTCATATTCTGCACGTTGCCACTGAGTGTCGGCTTTTTGCAAAATGTGTTGATATAAGCCATTGTAGCCAGTTAAGTGCTCGCCTTGATTTTGTGTTATTTGATACACCAATCTGTCATTTGAGGCCATCGAGAGAGTTTCAAATGTAGCGCTGGGTAAATCAACAATAATTTCGTGGTAATCAATGTGGGTATTTTCAAAAATTTGTAAAGCAGCACTGGCAAGTAGCCTATCGTATGAAATTTGGGCGGCGTTTTTACTGTAATTATTAGCCATAAAATAGGTTATAAGTGTAATTATAACCATTAAAGCAATGGTTATTGTAAGCAGCTGCCGGCGAATTGAGGGGAGGGTTTTGCTACTCATTAGGCTCTGCTAAAAGATAGCCTAAACCACGCAGTGTTTTTATATCAACACTGCTATTTACCAGCTTTTTACGAAGCCTTGCTACGTAGGTTTCTATGGCGTTGGGGCTGGGGGAGTCGTCAAACGAATATAAGTGATCGAGTAACTCATCTTTGTTAAGCACTTTGCCTTGATGTGTTAAAAATATTTCTAGTAACCTAAATTCTCGTTGCTTTAAATCAATAAGTTCTTTAGCAATAGTGACCGTGCATGATTTTCGGTCAAAATCGAGATTGCCATAACTTATAATGTCTTTACCTAGGCCTTGGTTACGCCTAAGTAGGGCGCGGCAACGGGCTTCTAATTCGCCAAAATCAAAGGGTTTAGTGAGGTAGTCGTCGGCGCCTAAGTCGAGTAATTCTATTCGGTGCTCTACTTGAGCGCGTGCCGTTAAAATTAATACAGGCGTATTTGATGAGCGAGCCCTGAGCTTTTTTAATATTTGCTCACCGTTTAAATTGGGCAAGTTTAAATCAAGTAAAATAAGGTCGTACTCATGGCGTTTTAACAGCGAATTAGCCACATCACCACTGGTTACAAGGTCTATACCTTGGCCCATTTTGGTGAAGCGTTGGCAAATTGCTTCTCCTAACACTTCGTCGTCTTCAACTGCTAAAATTCTCATTAAGCACACCCGCAAAGTCGCAATTAAAAAATATAATTTTAAGTTGTGCAAGACACTAAACAATTACTGCAACGTTTACAATACGCAAATACCTTCGTTTATAACAAGATAAGCTATAGTTTTAATTTAATAGCTAAAAAATACAATTGCCTAAAATGTAATTATCTTGTGACAGGTTTGTGACAGGTTTGCCGTGTAAATTGCAACATGAATAAACTGATACACACTACACACAACTATAAATTTAATTAAACAAGGTAGCGGAGACAACTATGGCTCAACAGTTCTCTAAAATATTTGCAGTAACAGGCGCAGTATTAACTTGTGTTTCTATTCCTTCGTACGCTTCTTTTAATGGGCTTACAGAGCAAGACGAATTTAATATTAAGCTAAGGTCAATTTACTTTGACCGCGATTACGATAACGACGCCAGCGACGACTCAACGTTTGCACAAGGCATAGAGCTCAATTATCAATCGGGCTATTTTAATGACTTAATTAGCATGGGTGTCTCTACTTATACCGTACTTAATTACAACTCAACCGGCAGCGCACAAAATAATATTTTACCCGCAGGGGATGAAAAAGGCGGCGTTGACGATAGTTTTTCTAAATTTGGTCAATATTTTATCGACGTTAAACTTGGCGAAAATGGCCATTTAAAAATAGGCGGGCAAAAAACCAAAAGCATGCTGTTAAAAAGCTCAGGCAGCCGCGCAATTCCCAATACTTTTAGAGGTGTATTTGGTGACTACAAGTTTGGTAATACCAAAGTATATGGTTACGCCTACGATAAATGGAGCCGCCGCCACGACGACAAGTGGGAAGATTTTTCTACCGATCAGTCAGATAACGGCGCGATTAGTGTTATTTGGGGTGTGGGCGCAGGCTACAAAAAAGACGCGCTAAAAATAGACGCAGAGTATTTAAATTCTCATGACTACTTATCAAAGCTTGGGCTTAAAGGCAGTTACGCTATTAAGCTCGATCACAGTAAGTTAACCCTTTCAAGCGGCGTATTTACCTCACAAGACGATGGCGATTTATTTGTAACCGGTGCAGAGGGTGGTGATTTAGATGATGAAGATGCACTCGGTGCGGTTTCAGGCGTTACTAAAAGTGAAAACGATGGTTTTGCCTATTACCTAGATGCCAATTGGAAAAAAGATATTTGGACACTAGGCGCCGCATTTACCAAGGTGAACGATGCTTGGATTGAAGATAACTTTAGTGGCGATCACGGGACTAACCCGTTTCCCACGCGCTCATTAATTGGTGCCGATTTAACAAACCAAAATGAGGCAACCTGGCAGGCTCGCTTAGGTGTTGATCTAAAAGCAGTGGCACCGGGTTTAACCACAAAGTTTTATTACACCAGCGGCAGCGATGCAGAAAACTCAAGCTTAGGTAAAGCAGGTGGCACAGCCGATGAAAAATACTGGGCCATTGATACACGCTACAAAGTAGCGGCTGTAAAAGGCTTAAGCCTACGTTGGTTATTTTTAGATTACACCACAGATGAAACTGGCAGTGTTGATGGTGTAAAAGGAGACAGAGCAGATCACCGTGTATATGTAGATTACACCATTAAGTTTTAAACGCCCCCTTCGATTGGCTTTTAACGCGCAGCATGAAAATGCTGCGCGTTTTTTAATTTTTAAAAGTTATTTTTTAATCAATTTTTATTTCGTGACAGGTTAGTGACAGTTTGGCTCCTTACTCTTAAAAAAAGGGCAACGTTTTGATAACGATGTTACTTGTTTTTAATTGCATTGAAAGGGCGAAACGATGAACTCAACACACGCTACACCTCAGTTAAAACCTACGCCGAGAGCCATTCACTTTCGTGCAAATAGCCACCAAACAGCCACGGCTGCTAGTGCAACAAGTAATACTAATTTTGCCCCTCAATCTTTGCAAAGTAAGCAAGAGCAAGTGCAAGAGTGCGTGGTTATTTTAAGTAATAACTAACCCGTTACTGCTCATTTAAATTGATTTAGAAGCTGGATTATTATGACTATTCAAAAAAAAATACCTTGTGTCATTATGCGCGGCGGAACGTCTCGCGGGACTTATTTTTTAGCCAACGATTTACCGAGAGAGTGGGATAAACGCAAAGAAATTTTAACTGCAGCTATGGGCTCAGGCGATCCGCTGCAAGTAAACGGCGTAGGTGGAGGAAACTCACTAACCAGTAAAGCGGCCATTATTTCACGCTCAACCGACCCCGATGCAGACATTGATTACTTATTTGCGCAAGTTGCTATTGAGCAAAATGAAGTCGATATAACACCTTCGTGTGGCAATATTTTATCAGGTGCAGCACCACTGGCAATTGAATACGGATTGGTTACGGCAAACGACGGTGAAACAACGGTACGGGTTAAAAATGTAAATACCAATACCCTGATTGAAGTTGTGGTACAAACGCCTAACGGCTTTGTAGAGTACGAAGGCGATGCCACCATTGATGGCGTACCAGGTTCTGGAGCGCCTATTTTACTTAAGTTTTTTGATGTGTGTGGCACTAAAACCGGTGAATTACTGCCTACTGGCTCTGCACGCGATACCTTTGATGGCGTAGAAGTAAGTTGTGTAGATGCTGCCATGCCAATGGTACTAATACCTGCACCATCACTGGGTGTAAAAGGCTCTGAAACTAAACAAGAGCTTGATGCAAATACAGAGTTACTGCAAAAAATAGAAAGCATTCGCCTGCAGGCGTCACTAAAAATGGGCCTTGGCGATGCAACCGGAAAAGTCATTCCTAAAGTCGGTTTACTGTCGGTGCCGCAATTTGGCGGTACGATAACTTCGCGCTACTTTGTGCCGCAAAACTGCCATACCAGCCACTCTGTTACTGGGGCAATTTGCGTGAGTGTTAGTTGCATGCTGCCGGGCAGTGTGGCGTACGACTTAATTACCCCACAAAGCTCAGAGCAGCAAAATATAGTGGTTGAACACCCAAGTGGTAAAATAGATTTACTACTTGAGGGGCGCTTTGAAAACGACACGCTAGATATAAAATCGGCGGGGTTAATGCGCACAGCCAGAATGTTATTTAAAGGTGAAGTACACATACCTGCAAAAGTATGGGATGAAAGCAAAATAGCTTAACTTATACCAATGGGCAAAATAGCTCACTTAATTAAGCTAATTGGTGTTAAGCCTTAGTAAACCAACCGAAAATGCGATAGCAGATTGTTTGTTATCGCTTTTTTTATGCTTTAAATAAATAAAGCTAAGTTTATTTATATTTTAAAACAATGGCTTATAAATAATTTTAAATTAATGGATAGTTTGGCATCGATGACAGGTAGATGACAGTTTCGGCTATTAGTCTAGCTGTTGTTAACTTCTTTTAACGAAATACTTTCATCTACGTAATAGATGCAATGACGTTATTAGGACCTATTTAAATAATTGCAGCGAATAACAGAGGTCAAATTATGAAGATTAAATTAAGTACTTTTGCACCTAATCGACTAAAAGCAATGCTTGTTGTGTTAGCAGCGAGCACTTGTACCAGCTCAGCTTATGCAAACAATAACGACGAAGTAAGCTTTGATGGTGAGCGAGTAGAGTGGGTTGTGCCTTTTAAAGAAGGTGGCGGCTCTGACACATGGGCACGTTTTTTTGGCCCACGTTTTTCTCAGCATTTAAATGGTAAACCTGTGGTTGTGGTTAAAAACATTCCAGGTGGTGGCTCTACCAAAGGTGCTAACCGCTTTGAGCGCCGCGCTAAAGCAAATGGTTTAAATGTATTTAGTACTTCTGCCTCTACACAAATCCCTTATTTACTTGGCGATTCACGCGTTAGATACGAAGTAAAACGTTGGAACGTGATTATGGCCACACCGACAGGTGCGGTGGTATATGTGCGTCCAGAGCTGGGTATTAAAAACGCATCAGAGCTTGCCAAATTGCAGGGTCAAAAACTTAAATTTGGTAGCCAACGCGCCGCGTCAATGGACTTGGTTGGGTTATTAGCCTTCGACATGCTTGATTTAGACATTCATGCCATTTTTGGTATGAAAGGCCGTGGCAGTGCGCGTTTATCGTTTGAACGTGGCGAGGTGGATATCGACTTTCAAACTACCTCTGCCTACTTAAAAAAAGTACAGCCGCTAGTTGATGAAGGTAAAGCGATTCCGCTTATGTCGTTTGGTGTACTTAATAAAGAAGGCAAAATTGTACGCGACCCAACGTTTCCTGACTTACCACACGTAGGCGAAGTATACGAAATGATCCATGGTAAAAAGCCAACAGGCGTTGAATACAACGTATGGAAAACCTTTTTTGTAGCCGGTTTTGCCGCGCAAAAAGGACTGTTTTTACCTAAAGGCACCCCTGATGACGTTATTGCAGAGTGGCGCAATGCAGCACAGCGCGTCACTGATCAAGACAACTTTAAAGAAGAGTCTGAATTAGTACTTGGCCAATACCCACAACTTGTAAACGAAGATGCAGTAAACACACTGAGCTCAGCACTGACAATTTCTGAAACTGACAAACAATGGGTAAGAAATTACCTAACCGAAAACTACAACGCGCGTTTTTAAAAACCCATGTTGATTTGTTGTACACACAGTGGCTCGCATTTAGTGAGCCACTTTTTTAACCTAAGGAGAGCAGTATGTTAGATGCATTTTTAATTGCGCTACAAACTATTCTTACCCCCACACACTTAATGTATTTATGCGGCGGCGTTTTTTTAGGCTTGCTGATTGGTATTTTTCCGGGTTTAGGCGGCATAGCGGGTTTATCGTTATTACTGCCATTTTTATATGGTATGGACCCAATCTCAGCGCTTGCTATGCTTATTGGCCTAGTGGCGGTTATTCCAACCTCTGACACCTTCACCTCTGTATTAATGGGTATTCCAGGCTCCAGTGGCTCACAAGCCACAGTGCTTGACGGCTTCCCACTGTCTAAAAAGGGTCAAGCAGCGCGTGCGCTTTCAGCAGCGTTTGCTTCGTCATTATTTGGTGGCCTTTTTGGCGCCATTATTTTAACGCTGTTTGTACTGATTGCCCGCCCCGTTATTTTAGCGTTTGGCTCGGCTGAATTATTTATGCTTACTTTGCTAGGTTTAAGCATGGTGGGTGTATTGGCCGGTAATAGCCTAGTAAAAGGCTTAAGCGCATGTGGCTTAGGTTTATGTTTAGGCTCACTTGGCGGTGCTCCTGCAACCGGTGAATACCGTATGGTATTTGATAACGGTTACCTTATGGATGGTATTCCGTTAGTGGTTGTTGGTTTAGGTATATTTGCATTACCAGAAATTATCGATTTACTGCGTCAAAACCGCTCTATTTCAGAAGCTTCCGAGCTGGGTAGTGGGTGGTTTGAAGGCGTAAAAGATGTTGTTAAAAATAAATGGCTAGCTACGCGCTGTGCTGCCATTGGCTGTGTTGTTGGCGCACTACCTGGCCTAGGTGGCAGCGTAGTTGATTGGATCTCTTATGGTCATGCAGTGCAAACCTCTAAAGACACCGAAAACTTTGGTAAAGGCGACATACGCGGTGTTATTGCCCCTGAGTCATCAAATAATGCCAAAGAAGGCGGTGGCTTAATTCCGACCTTATTATTTGGTATTCCAGGTTCTGGCAGCATGGCTGTATTTTTAGGTGGTATGGTATTAATTGGTTTAGAGCCAGGCCCTGCGATGATCACCACTGACCTTGATGTTACTTACACCATTGTATGGTCACTGGCGCTTGCTAATGTAATTGGCGCGGGCGCGTGTTTACTTATTTCTAAATGGGTAGCAAAGGTAACAACTATTCCTTACACGCTCATGGCACCATTTATGGTTATGGTGATCTTTTTTGCGGCGTTTCAGGCAACCCGTGATTTAGGTGATTTAGTCGCACTTATTGGTATTGGTATTTTAGGCATATTAATGAAGCGCTTTGGATGGCCTCGTCCGGCATTTTTAATTGGCTTTGTACTGGCAAGCGGCATGGAAACTTACCTTTATCAAGCTATTCAGTTTGACGGCATAGAGTTTTTATTAAAACCGGGTGTGATGATTATTGGTGCATTAACCGTGCTTTCTATTTTCTTTGCAGCACGCCACTCTATTAAGGCAGCTAAAAAAGAAAAAGCCAATAAAAACACGGCTAATGCTGAGGTAAAACCAACTAATCTTAAACCACAAATCGCGTTTTCTGGCTTTGTTTGTTTAGTGTTTGCATACGGTTTGTATGACTCGTTCCAACGCACATTCTTAGGTGGGGTATTTCCTGCTGTGGTGTGCTCGTTCATGTTAATACTCTCTGCGGTTGTGCTGATCAAGCTGCTACTTAATAAAGTAGACGATGCTGTAAATTACGATAATGAGGTCTCTGCGGGGTATGTAAACGACTCAAGCGTGACTGGCCTTTGGCATTATGTATTTTGGCTGTGTGGCTTATTAGCTGGGTGTTTTTTATTGGGCTATGTGATTTCGATAGCGTTGTTTTTCATAATATTTTTACTTGTAAAAGCACGTATATCAATTGCTAGAACATTAACACTGACAGTGTGTGCGTTAGCATTTTTACTCACTTTATCGCACTTTATGGTATTAGATTTACCAAGCGGTTACCTACAAGAAGTGGCAAGCTTTACGCAGCTGTAAACGCCGCCGTGCTAAGCAAAACAAGCAGCGCTTAGCACGGTTTACATTCGCTCTAAAAGGCACTGGCTTAAGAAGGATATAATTATGATTTCACCTAAGCTTATTTTAATGCCCCTTTCTACAAGTGGGCATGTAACAGAGCGCTTAAAAGGGGGCTTAGCCGTTGCTAAGTATTTTAATGCGCACCTTGATGTTTATCACACGCACTTAGACCCAAAACGCTTTTTGCCAACAGGGCAGCTTGGCTTACCAACTAAATTGGTAAAAGAGTTAGACTCTGTAGCAGGGCGCTTTGCAACAACCGAATCGGCAAATTTAAAAACCGAATTTGTTAGTTTATGTGCCCAGCAGCAAGTTAAATACACTGACGACAGCGCAGAGCATCCCACGCACCCAAGCGCTTCATGGCATATTAATATAGGTGTGCGCAGCGAAATAATTGCAGAGCAAGGCAAAGTCGCTGATTTAATTATTATTCCGCAGTCTAAAAGTGGTAAATCAACCTCGACCTTTGAGGCATCGGTAATGCGAAGTGGTAAACCTATATTACTGGTACCACGGCAAATGACCCACTTTGATATAAAAACAGTGGTGATTGGCTGGAACGCCAGCACCGAGGTATCGCGTGCGCTCACATACAGTTTACCGCTTCTAAAACAAGCTCAAAAGGTTGTTATTTGCACCAGCGCAAGCAGCGCCGATAAAATGCCAAACGGCCATGAAGTGGTTAAATATTTAGCTCAGCACGATATTAAAAGTGAGTTTGTAACATTTAATAATGGCAGGCAATCGACCGCTAAAGCGTTTATGTCGGTAGCGCAAATGCATAACGCTGATCTAGTGGTGATGGGCGCATTTACTCACAGGCGAATCCATGAGCAAATTTTTGGTGGTATGACTAACTACATGCTAGCAAACACCACCTTGCCAATACTTATGGCGCGATAACACTTAAAGCTTAAAAACTAAATTTTACCCAAAAGCCTATATTTACGTTCAATATCGGCTTTTTATTAAAGCTCAATGTGATAAAACTAACCATTACAATAATAAAAGTTAATGGGTAGCAGCCTATGTATACGCTTTCGCAGTGGCAATCAAACGGGCAGTTTATTGATATAAATGCCAAGCAAATTTTTACTAAAACAGCGGGGAATGCTAATAACCCCGCGCTCCTTTTGATACACGGCTTTCCTAGTGCAAGCTGGGACTGGGAAGGTATGTGGGATGAGCTCAAAAAACACTACTTTTTAATTACACTTGATATGCTGGGGTTTGGCCTTTCGGATAAACCAATAAATGCGGCTTATAACATTACAGATCAAGCTGATTTATACACGCAATTTTTAAAGCGTTTAGATATTACCAATGTACACCTATTAGCTCATGATTATGGTGATACCGTGGCTCAAGAGCTATTAGCAAGGCAAGTTGCTGCTCAAAGCGACATACGCATACACAGTGTATGCTTTTTAAATGGCGGGCTATTTCCACACATACATAAACCTTTATTTATCCAAAAGCTGCTACTTTCAAAACTTGGTTGGCTAGTACCTAAGCTAATGAGCAAACAAAAGTTTGCTAAAAATTTAATCACTATTTTTGGCAAAAAAACACCACCAGCCCCTATGGTAATTGATACCCTCTGGGCGTTGTTAATTTACAACAAGGGTTTACGTGTGATGCCCAAGCTAATTAAATATATTACACAGCGAAAACAAAACGAGCAGCGCTGGGTTGGGGCAATGATTAATAGCGATATACCGCTTACGTTTATTGCAGGTGAGCAAGACCCAATATCGGGTAAACACATGCTTGAGCACTATAAAAAAACAATACCTAATGCGCGCGTACAAGGGTTTGTTGAACTTGGGCACTATCCACAAATAGAAGATGCCAAGGCTATAACTGAGGCTTATTTAAATTTTAGAAAGCAGATATAAAAAACGCGGCTATTTTAGGCCGCGTTTATAAACTAAATAACGTGATGCTGGCTACTTAGTACTTTCTTTTTTTAGGGATTTTTAACTGGCTTTCAAATTCATCAGGAAAAAGCACCGTGCCGTCGTCCTCTTCGGTAGGGAACACCGCAATAAGTAAGTCGTCTTCTTCAAGGCCGGGTGTCCAGCGGCTAAACCAATCTTTAGTCGGAATGGCTTTTGGGGTACAGCCTTCCCATTCGCCCGTGGCCCAAGCTTGTGCAAAATCGCGGGTTGGCCACACTGGTACACAGTCGTCATCTTCGTTGGCAAGCATTACGCAGCCATCATCGTCGTTTAAAATCCATACTTGTTTGTACTGTTGTACGGTTTCAAACATAAAAGCGAGTCGTTTTTTTGCCCCTAGCCCTAAAATTACGGTTTGTTCTTCAGTCGCATTTGCAGTTGTCATAATTGGCTCACTCTTTATTGCTTCAAATTTGAATTTTACTGTTACAAGTATATCGAGTTATGTGACAGTGTGTTGAAAAATTATTATTTAACCTGAACTCTGGGTAATAAATCTATCTCTAGCAGCTATTTTAAGCGCCAACTGCGTTGAATTTACTGAAAATCTCTGGCTAGAGAAAATAAGCTTAACTATCATCATGATAAAATATGTTAGTAAATCTCTTAACCAGAGTTCAGGTTATTTAATTTTGTAATTCAGATCTGTTTTGGTACTCCCTAAGTATATTTTGAGCGAGCATTCAAAATTGCCCTTGAATGTTGTTAAAAAGGCCGCATCTCATATGCATACTCTTAATGAAGGATTTAACAATGACCACAGATTTACTGGCCCCGTATACATTAAACGACTCACTTGAACTTAAAAATCGCGTTTTTATGGCGCCTTTAACCCGTTGTATGGCTGATGATAATTTAGTACCCACACAAGATATGGTCGAATATTATGCGCGCCGTGCCGATGCCGGTTTAATTATTAGCGAAGCCACTATTATTCGCCCAGATGCGCAGGGCTACCCAAATACACCGGGGTTATTTACCAGCGAGCAAATTCAAGGTTGGAAAAAAGTAACCGACGCGGTACACGCCAACGGCGGTAAAATGTTTGCACAGCTTTGGCATGTTGGCCGTGTTGCTCACCCTCACTTTTTTGACGGCGAAGTATTAGCGCCATCGGCAATTGGTGTTGAAGGCTCTGTACCACGTATGCGCGAGCTGACGTACATTACGCCAAAAGCGGCCACTAAAGAGGATATTAATTCACTGATAGCCGACTTTGCTAAAGCGGCCGAAAACGCCATTGAAGCTGGTTTTGATGGTGTAGAAATTCATGGCGCAAATGGTTATTTAATTGATCAGTTTTTACATTACGCTGCAAATGAGCGCACAGATGAATATGGCCAAACACCTGAAAATATGGCGCGTTTTGCAATAGAAGTGACCGATGCGGTTGTTAATGCAGTAGGTAATGAGCGTACGGCAATTAGGTTATCGCCAGGTGCTTATTTTAATATGGAAGAAGATAAGCGTGATAAAGCGGTATTTGATTATTTATTAGCGCAGCTAGATGACAAAAAACTGGCTTACATTCATGGCGGTATTTTTGATGACAGCACTCAATTTGACTCTTTAGAAGGTAAAACAACCTCGCAGTATTTGCGCGCTAACACTAAAACCAGCCTTGTAGGGGTAGGTAGCTATAGCTTTGATGATGCAAAACAAGCAATAAATAATGGGCAGTTTGATTTGATTGCGATTGGTCGTCCATTTATTGCTAATCCAGATTACATTAGTAAAGTGGCTAATAATGAAGAACTTGTTGCTTATAGTGACGAGATGTTAGCTAAACTATTCTAATTAATTAGGGCGTGTTGACCTTTGGCGTT